>NZ_JBJHAH010000009.1:0-145659 GCF_054050915.1 Modestobacter sp. SYSU DS0875
CCCCCCCCCCCCCCCCCCCCCCCCCCCCCCCCCCCCCCCCCCCCCCCCCCCCCCCCCCCCCCCCCCCCCCCCCCCCCCCCCCCCCCCCCCCCCCCCCCCCCCCCCCCCCCCCCCCCCCCCACGACCGCGGACGGACCCGGTGCTCAGGCTCCCAGGTCGGTGTCGCCGGCCGGGGGCTTGACGCCCTCACCGTCCTGGCCCGCGTCGCCGCGGTTGACCGGGTCGGTCGTGCTGCGCGGGTCGTCGCCGCTGTCCTCGACGGACTCGGGGACGAGCGGGGTCTCGTGGAGGACGTTCTCGCGCGCCTGGTCCCGGTCGGTGCCCGGGACGTCGTCGCCTGCTGTCTCGCTCATGGTGACCTCCTGTCGGGGCCCCGCCCCTACCCGGCAGCGGGGCGGCGAACCCGCCACCACCACCGCCGGCGGGTCACGGCGACCGGTTGCGGCTCGGGAACGGCCGGCTGCGCGGGCCGGGCGGCCCGCCAGCGGGCCAGCTCGGCCTCGACGTCGGCCATGCCGACCGGCACCCACACGCCCTCGACCGGGCGGCGGTAGTACTGGTCGACCCGGGCGTTGTGCGCCTCGACGACCGCGCGGGCCGCCGCCTCCGAGGTCTGGCGGGCCACCAGGGCGGGCAGCTGCTCCCGCTCCTTGCGCAGCGTGAACCCGGTCGGCAGCATCCCGGCGACCAGCGTCCCGGCGTCGCCGTCCTCCCGGCGGGCCCAGGCGAGCGCCCAGTCGTAGGCGGTCTCCTCGCGGTCGCGGCGGGGCAGCGGCTTGCCGGCCGGGCCGAGGTCGTCGAAGGCGCCGTCGGCCCGCGCGCGGTCGATCTGCCGCTCCACCCAGGTGTCGAAGGACATCCCCTCGGGCTTCCGCTCGGTCACTCCGCCCCCTCCGCTCCCGCTAACCTCCGACGATACGAGGCTCCACGGGCATGAAGCGGCGGGTGGCCGGGCACAGCCGGGACATGGACGAAACCGCTCCCGGCACCGCTGCCCCGAGCCCCGACAGCCCCCGCACCGCCGAGCTGACCGGCGAGGGTGTGCAGGTCACCACCGCCCAGCCGGACGAGACGACCGCGCAGATCCGGGTCGCCGGCGAGCTCACCGAGGAGAGTCGCCGCCCCCTGGTGCGCGCGATGACCGACCTGATGCTGAACTCGCCGTCGCTGAACCGCGTCGAGCTGGAGCTCTGCGACGTCACCTTCATGAACTCCGCCGGCATGTCGATCCTGGTCCAGCTGGAGCGGCTGGCCGAGCCCCGCGGCATCGAGATGCCCCTGGTGGTCGACTCCGGCACGGTGGCCCGGCCGCTGCAGGTGTCCGGCCTCTGGCGCCGGTTCACGATCATCGACCGCCGCGAGGGTTCCCCGCCGACGGTGCACGAGGGCATGCCGCCCGGCACCGACCACCGCTGACCGGCGGCCCCGTCCAGAGGCTCGCGCCGAGCGTGCGAGGCGTGAGGGGGACGGGGTCCTTCATCAACTGGCGTCGGGCGTCGCTCCCGGCACGCGTCCCAGCGAGACCAGCCAGCGGCGCAGCAGCCCGGCCAGCTGGTCGATCTCCTCGGCCGTCAGCCCGGCCAACATGCCCCGCTCGGTCTCCAGGTGGTCGGGCAGGGCGCCGTCCAGCGCCGTCCGGCCGGCCTCGGTCAGGGTGACGACGACGGCGCGCCCGTCGGCCTCACTGCGCCCGCGGGTGATCAGCCCCTTCTCCTCCAGCCGGTCCAGCCGCTGGGTGATCGCCCCGGAGGTGACCAGCGCGGTGCGCATGAGCGCGGTCGGGGTGAGCTGGTAGGGCGCCCCGGCCCGGCGCAGGGCGGCCAGCACGTCGAAGGACGGCGCGTCCAGGCCGTGCCGGGCGAACGTGGCCCGCTGGGCGAGGAACACCTCCCGCTGCAGCTGGGTCACCCGGCCGATGACGCCCATCGGCGAGCAGTCCAGGTCGGGCCGCTCGCGGGCCCACTGGGCGAGGATCACGTCCATCGCGTCGCCGTCGGGCACGTCGGGCACGCGCACGTCGGGCACGCGCACGTCCGGCGTGGCCCGCTCCGCCGCGGTCATGCCGGCTCGTCGTCCGGGAGGACCTCGACCGGCAGGTCGAGGTCGGCGAGGTGCTCGGCGTAGCTGCGCGGCGGGCGGCCCAGCAGGTCGGTGAGCACCCGCGGGCTGCCGGTGAACCCGTGCGCCCGGTAGTGGTCGAACATGGTGCGCCGGCAGCGGGCGGCGTAGGCCGTGGGCACCTCCCCGCCGGGGACGACGTCCTCGGCGACGATCTCCCGGCCCACCCGGGCGCTGACCAGTTCGGCGATCCGGGGGGCGGTGAGCGGCTCGGGCCCGGCCGCCTCGAAGGTGCCGCCGTCCAGGCCGTCCTCGGTGAGCAGCACGGCGGCGGCCTCGGCGACGTCGCGCACGTCGACCAGCGACTGCGCCGTCCGCACGCCCCACAGGCTGCGCAGCTCGCCCCGGGCGACCACCTCCGGCAGCTCGTCGTCGAGGTTGTCGGCGTAGGCGCAGGGCTGCAGCACCCGCCAGGAGGCGAGTCCGCTGGCGTCGAGCGCCTCCTCGGCGAGGTCCTTGGCCGCGTGGTGCGGCATCACCCGCAGCTGGGGGCGGAGGACCGAGTGGTAGACGAGCCGGGACAGGCCCGCGCGGCGCGCCTCGCGGAACAGCGCGGGCGCCCCCTCCGCCTCGTCGGGGTCGAAGTTCGGCCAGATCAGGTACATCGCGTCGGCGCCGGCGAGCACCTTCGACCAGGCCAGCGGCTGGGTCAGCTCGGCCCGCACCACCTCGGCGCCCAGGTCGGTCAGCTCCGGGCGGGGCCCTGGGCGGGACACCACGGCGCGCACCGCCTCGCCCCGCTCCCGGAGAGCACGGACCACCGCGGTCCCGGTCCGTCCGCCGGCGGCGGTCACCACGATCACACCGACACCTTAGGTCTGAGAGACCGTCCCGTCCGGTTCACCACGGGCGCGCACCCGACGGGGTGGGGTTCAGCGGGTGGGCGCGCTCAGTCGCACCGTGAGCCCGTGCGGTCCGCCGATCAGGTCGACGTGCTCCCACAGCTTGCGGGCCAGCCACAACCCCATGCCGCCCTGGGAGAGGTCGTCGCCGTGGGCGGGCATGAACCCGGCCAGCGGGTCGGCGTAGCCGGTGCCGCGGTCGGCGATGGTGCAGACCACCCAGCCGGGCTCGGCCCACACCCGGGCGGACACCGGCGGCGTGCCGTGTCGGAAGGCGTTCGCGGCGATCTCGCTCACCGCCAGGTGCATGTCCTCGCAGCGGTTCCGGTCGGGGACGTACCGGGCCAGCACCTCGGCCAGCTGGTGCCGCAGCCCGGCCAGCGTGGGGGCGCCGTCGACGGCGAAGACCGGGAGCCCGGCCTCCATCGGCTCGCGGGGCAGCGGGAGCTCGGCCAGGTAGCTGGCCGGCGGCCGGTAGTCGGGGTTGGCGGTCGGGACGCCGTCGACCAGCAGGAACGGGTGGGTGGCCCGGGCGCTGTCGACCGCCGCGGCCGGCAGCGCCCGCTCGTCGTAGGGGCACAGCGCCGACATCCGGGTGCCGGCCAGCAGCTCGTTGACCGCCGACTCGTAGCGCTGGGCCTCCCGCCAGTCGCGCGGGGCGGAGCCGAACTCCGGATGACCGAACACCCGCAGCCGGCCGGAGCCGGCGCCGGCGGCGCGGTCGAGCAGGCGCCGGGTGGTGGTGATCGCATCGGGGCCCCGCGCGCCGCGCAGGGAGACCCTCGGCTCGCGGACCACGGCCGCCCCGGCGCCACCCAGCTCGTCGACGAGCAGCTGGGCGGTCTCGTCCGGGCAGGTCAGCACGACCAGGTCACCGGCGACGAGCCCGGCGTCCAGCCACGGCAGGGCAGCGGCGAGCAGGTCCTCCTCCGACCGCAGCACCACGGCCATGTGCCCGACCTGCCCGGAGCGGCCCCTCCCGGGGGCACCGCTGCCCGGACCGCCACGGTCGACCTGCGCACGCTGCGGGGCGCGCACGGGGTGACCGCCGATCGTGGTCATCACACCTCTCCGGACGAGCGGGGACTGCGGGCACAGAACTGGTGGCATTCTCAAACACCCACCCCAGTTCTCGGCAACCACCCCCGGCAACCGGAGCCCCACGATGGGGTGACCCGGCCCCCACCTGCGGTGGGGCGAACCCCGTCACGGAGGGTGCGCACGTCACCGGCGTGTCGCCCGGGGCCGCCCCGCCGGGGACTCAGCTCCGGAAACCGTCGATCGACCGCATCAGCTCCCGCGACATCCGGACCAGGTCCTCCGTGGCCAGCTGCATCCCGCCGACGCCGGAAGAGGTCTCCTGGGCGCCCCGCGCGACGTCGCCGACGGTGGCCGCGATCGCCCGGCCGCCCTGGGCGGCGTCCCCGATCGCCCGGGTCATCTCGTTCGTCGTCGCGGTCTGCTCCTCCACCGCGCTGGCGATGGTCGTCTGGTAGTCGTTGATCGCGGCGATGACCTCGCCGATGCGGCCGATCGCGGTCACCGCACCCGAGGTGTCGCCCTGGATCGCCTCCACCCGCCGCGCGATGTCCTCCGTCGCCCGCGCCGTCTCCTGCGCCAGCTCCTTCACCTCGTTGGCCACCACCGCGAACCCCTTGCCCGCGTCCCCGGCCCGCGCCGCCTCGATCGTGGCGTTCAGCGCCAGCAGGTTGGTCTGCTCCGCGATCGAGGTGATGACCTTGACCACGTCGCCGATCTCCTTGGAGCTGTCGCCGAGCTTGGTCACCGTGCCGTTGGCGCTCTCCGCCGCCTGCACCGCCTCGCCGGCCACCCGTGCGGCCTCGGCGGCGTTGTGCGCGATCTCGCGGATCGAGGCGCCCATCTCCTCGGCTCCGGCGGCGACGGCGTCGATCGCCGTGCTGACCTCCCTGGCGGCGACGGTGACGCTCTCGGCCTGGCCGGTCGACCGGGTGGCGGCGCCGGCGATGCCCTCGCCGGTCTCCGACAGCGTGTGGGCAGACTCCTCCAGGCGGGTCGAGGCGTTGCCCACCTCGGTGACGACCTCGGCGACCCGACCCAGGGTGGTGTTGAGCGCCTCGGAGAGCTGGTCGAGCTCGTTGCGCCCGTCACCGCAGTCCAGCCGCCGCGCCAGGTCGCCGGTGGCCAGCACGTCGGTCATCCGGCGCAGCGGGCTGGTGATGCTGCGCGAGATCAGCAGGGACAGCAGCGCGATGACCAGCAGGACCGGAGCGGACCACATCGCCATGTGCAGCAGCTCGCCGCGGAAGGCGCCGTTGAGGTCGGCGACGTAGATGCCCGACCCGACGATCCAGCCCCAGCGCTCGTAGCCGGCGACGTAGGAGATCTTCGGCTGCGGGTTCTCCTCCCCCGGCTTGGGCCACAGGTACTCGACGAACCCGCTGCCGTCCCGCTCGACGACGTCGGCCATCTCGACGAACAGCTTCTTGCCGGTGGGGTCCTCGGAGGCGGAGAGGTCGGTGCCGTCCAGCTCCGGCTTGATCGGGTGCATGACCATCGCCGGCGTGCCGTCCTGCACCCAGAAGTACTCCTCGCCGGAGTAGCGGAGCCCGCGGACCGTGTCGACGGCTGCCTGCTGGGCGGCGGCGGTGGTCATCGCACCCGACGCCTCCTGCTCCCCGAAGTGGGCGAGCACGCCGAGCACCGACTCCACGGCGGCCTGCGCCTTGTTGCGCTGCTCGTCCTCGATCGTCGTCCGCACCTGCAGCGCGCCGATCACCGCGATGGTGGCCATGCCGACCACCGTCACCACGACCAGCGCCCACAGCCGTGTGCTGACCCGCACCGCACGCAGGCGTGCACCCATGTCCCGCTCCCGTCCTCGGCGCACCCGCGCGCTCGCTGCGGCCGGCCCGGTGGGCCCGCCTCACCGACGGTCTCGACCGGCGCCGGACGGAATCAAGCCGAGCTGTGATCTCCGTCTCTACGGCGGGCGACCCGGTGGTGCACCGTACGACCGCGGGTCAGCGCCTCGCCGCAGTTCCGGCACGACAGCGGACCCGCGCCCGGCTTGCGGTGCGCCCCGACCCGGCTGGCACCATGGCCGGGTGAGCGACCAGCGCGAGACGCTGACCTACGAGGACTTCGGCCGGGCGGCCCGGGAGCTCGCCCAGCAGGTCGCCGACGACGGCTTCGAGCCCGACATCATCCTGTCCATCGCCCGCGGCGGCCTCTTCCTCGGCGGCGCGCTGGGCTACGCGCTGGACGTGAAGAACCTCTTCGTGATGAACGTGGAGTTCTACACCGGCGTCGACGAGCGGCTGGAGCTGCCGGTGGTGCTCCCGCCGACCCTCGACGTCGTCGACCTGACGGGCGCCCGGGTGCTGATCGCCGACGACGTCGCCGACACCGGAAAGACCCTCGAGCTGGTCCAGGAGTTCTGCGCCGGGCACGTCTCCGCCGTCCGGACGGCGGTCGTGTACGAGAAGCCCCGGTCGCTGGTGACCTGCGACTACGTCTGGAAGCGGACCGACGCCTGGATCGACTTCCCCTGGTCGACGCTGCCGCCGGTCGTCTCCCGTGGCGGCGCCGGGCACTAGCGGCGGGTGCTGGCCGTGACGGTGAACGTGGGGTCGCGGGTCACCTGACGGGTGGGGCCGACGAGCCGCTGGAGGGCCGGGCGGTACGGCAGGTGCGAGTTGAACACGCACCACAGCTCCCCGCCGGGTCGCAACACCCGGGCGGCGCCGGCGAACAGTCGCTCGGCGGCGGTCTCGGCGACCGTCGTGCCCAGGTGGAACGGCGGGTTGCACACCACCAGGTCCACGCTCGCGTCGGGCAGGCTCCCCGCGGCGTCGTCCCGGCGGACGTCGATGCGATCGGCGAGCTCGTTGGCGGCCGCCGTGGCCGTCGCCGACGCGCAGGCGGCGGCCGACTGGTCCGACGCGAGCACCGACAGCCCGGGCCGCGACCGGGCCAGCTGCGCGGCCAGCACGCCGGTGCCGCAGCCCAGGTCCAGCGCCACCCGTGCCTCCGGGACGGCGTCCGTCAACACCCGGAGCAGGGCGCGGGTGCCGCGGTCGACCTTGGCGCCGGCGAAGGCGGCGCCGTGCGCGCACACGGTGAGGGCCAGCTCGTCGTCCTCCCGGCACCGGGGGAAGGTGGACTCGACCGGCCGGGGGCCGCGGGCCACCAGCACGCGCGACTTCTGCCGCGCCAGCGTCGCGGACACCTCACCGAAGGCCAGCCCCAGGACGTCGTTCATCGCGTGGGTCATGTGCTTGACCCGGGCGCCGACGTAGAGCGTGACGTCGGGGTCGGCGTCCGCGGCGACCACCTCGGCGAGCTCCCGCAGCGCGTGCAGGCTCTTCGGCGCCCGGGCCAGCACCACCCGGGTGCCGCGCACCAGCTCGGGCCCGAGGGGCAACGTGTCGTGGGAGCCGGTCAGCCCGACCCACTCGGCGTTGCGCGCCAGCGCGAGCTCACCGACCAGCGCGTCCTGGTGCACCCGCGGCCTGGTCACCCCGTGCAGCGCGACGGCGCCCAGGGTCAGCGCCCCGTACGCGTCGTCGATGATCGCGACGCCCTCGGGATGCCGGCGGAGGTCGGCCGCGGCCTCGTCGAGCAGCAGCCGGTCGGTGGCGTCGACGGCGACCAGGTCGGGGGCGTCCACGTCGGGGTCCCGGCGCAGCTGGGCGAAGAGTTCGGCCGGGTCCATGCCGCCCACTCTGCCGGGCCCGCCCGGGGCCGACGGCACCGCCCCGTACGCCTGATCGGGTGATCTCGTTCCGGAAAGGAGCCGGAGGTGCCGATGTGCGTTCTGCCGCGCGTGGACCCACGGGCGGCGACCGCACCCCCGGAGATCCTCATGCCCCTGCTCGGTGCCCAGTGGTTCGCCGACCGCCCCGTACGGATCAAGGTCCTCGCCTCCACGGCCGCCGCCGGCGTCGTGGCCGCCGTGATCGGCGGCCTCGGCCTGACCGCGCTCGCCGACTCCGCGGCGACCAGCGAGGCGATCTACGTCGACAACGTCCTCAGCATCGAGGAGATCGGCCTGATGATCGACGACGTCGAGCAGATCCGGCTGGCGATCGGCGCGGCGACCGCCGTCGACACCCACGCCCCACCCCTGTCCGACGTGCACACGCTGATCGCCGACTACCAGGCGCAGGTGCGCGACTACGCGGCGAAGCACCCGTCCGGGCACGAGCACGACCTGGTCGCCGAGGCGACCGACGACCTCGCCCAGATCGACACCCTCACCAGCACCGTCCTCATGCCCGCCGCATCGGCGGGCGTGACCACCGCGGTGCCCCCGGGCGCCGAGGACGTCGAGCCGCTGCTCACCGAGGTGATCGAGGACCTCGACGAGCTGCGCGCCATCGACACCCGGGAGGCGGCGGCCGCGGCGGCCAACGCCCGGGCGTCCTACGAGCACCACCGCACCATCGCCCTCGTCGTGCTCGGTGTGGGGCTGGCGGTCGCGGTGGGCATCGGCCTGCTGGTCGCCTCGGTGATCACCCGCGGCATCCGGTCGGTGCAGTACGTGGCCGAGGGGCTGGCGCAGGGCGACCTGACCCGCAGCACCGGGCTGACCAGCAAGGACGAGCTGGGCCGGATGAGCGCGGCGCTGGACGAGGCCACCGGGTCGATGCGCGCGGTCATGGGCGAGGTGGTCGGGTCCGCGGACGCGGTGGCCGCCGCGGCGGAGGAGCTGTCGGCGTCCACCACCCAGATCGCCGCCGCCGCGGAGGAGGCGAGCACCCAGTCGCTGGTGGTGAGCTCGGCCGCCGAGGAGGTGTCCCGCAGCGTCAGCACCGTCTCCGCCGGCGCGGAGGAGATGGGGGCCTCGATCCGGGAGATTTCGCTGAGCGCCAACGCCGCGGCCGGCGTCGCCGCCCAGGCGGTGGCCCAGGCGCAGGAGGCGACCGCGACCGTCACCGCTCTCGGTGAGTCGAGCCGCGAGGTGACCACCGTCGTCAAGCTGATCACGTCCATCGCCGAGCAGACCAACCTGCTGGCGCTCAACGCCACCATCGAAGCCGCCCGGGCCGGCGAGGCCGGCAAGGGCTTCGCCGTCGTGGCCGGGGAGGTCAAGGAGCTGGCCGAGCAGACCGCACGGGCGACCGAGGAGATCGTCCGCCGGGTCGAGGCGATCCAGGCCGACTCCTCCGGTGCCGTCGCGGTCATCGACCGGATCAGCGGCGTCATCGGCCAGATCAGCGACCACCAGACGACGATCGCCAGCGCGGTGGAGGAGCAGACCGCGACCACCGCGGAGATGGCCCGGTCGGTCACCGAGGCGGCCGGTGGGTCGAACGAGATCGCCGCGAACATCACCGGCGTCTCCCAGGCGGCGGACTCGACGACGCAGGCGCTGACCCAGACGACGACGGCGGTGGCCGAGCTGTCCGGGATGGCGGCCGGCCTGCGCGGCACGGTCGGCCGGTTCACCTACTGACGGCGGGCCGGTACCGGGCCCGCCGTCAGCAGCCCCCTCGCAGGACCCCGACGCGAGCCTGCGAGCGGTGGGGGCGAGGGTCAGGCCGTCAGGCCCCGTCCAGAGGCTCGCCCCGAGCTTGCGAGGGGTGAGGGGGACGGGGCCCTCTTTCAGACGCCGGGCAGGCCGACCGGGCAGCTCACGCCGGTGGAGTTCACCGGGCAGTAGCCGTTCGGCACCTTGTACAGGTACTGCTGGTGGTAGGCCTCGGCGTAGAAGAACTCGCCCAGCGGCGCGATCTCGGTGGTGATCTGGCCGTAACCGGCGGCGGTGAGCCGCTCCTGGAAGACGTCGCGGCTGACCTTGGCGGCCGCCTCCTGCTCCGGGCCCTGGGTGTAGATCGCCGAGCGGTACTGGGTGCCGATGTCGTTGCCCTGCCGCATGCCCTGGGTGGGGTCGTGCTCCTCCCAGAACTCCTTCAGCAGGCGGTCGTAGGAGATGACCGCCGGGTCGAAGACGACCAGCACGGCCTCGGTGTGCCCGGTGCGCGCCGAGCAGACCTCGTCGTAGGTCGGGTTCGGGGTGTACCCGCCGGCGTAGCCCGCGGCGGTGGAGTACACACCGGGGGTCTCCCAGAAGACCTTCTCGACGCCCCAGAAGCAGCCGGCGCCGAAGACGGCGGTCTGCATGCCCTCGGGGAAGGGCGGCTGGATGCGGTTGCCGTTGACCGCGTGCACCTCGGGGATGCCGGGGAGCGGCTCGGAACGGCCGGTCAGGGCGTCCTCCGCGGTGACCGGCTGGGTCTTGGCGCGGGAGAAGAACATGCCCCCACTGTAGGTCGGTGGTGCAACACCGACCCAGCTGCTGACCTGCACCGAGAGCCGGGCCGATCGGGAATGATCACGGTCGGCCCGGCCTTCTCCCGGCGCCACGGCGGCCGGATCCCCGACCGCCGCACGGTGGGCCAGGACAGGCCCGGCAGGAGGTCGAGAGATGAACGGACGCCGAGACTGGCCGGTGTGGGTGGCCGGCGCGTACGCGGTGGCGGTGCTGGCCACCGCGGCGTGGGTACAGGTGACCGCATCCGGTGCGGAGGACGCGAGCTTCGCGGGGATCTGGCTGCTCGCCCTCACGCTGCCCGGGTCGCTGCTCTTGCTGCTCCTGCCGGGCGAGCTGGGCTCACTGCTCACCTTCACCGTCGTGGGGCTGCTCCAGGCGGTGGGCACCTGGTGGCTGCTGACGCGCCTGCGCGTCCGTCGCGCCGGCCGTCCGGCCCGGGGTTGATGGGCATGGAGTCGATCGGCACGGCCAGGGCGGTGCGGTTCAGCCGGTACGGGGGTCCGGAGGTGCTGGAGGTCGTGGACGTGCCCCGTCCCTCCGCCGGCCCCGGCCAGGTGGTGGTCGCGGTCGTCGCCGCGGCACTCAACCCGGGGGAGATCGGCATCCGGGAGGGCGTCTTCGCCGCGATGTGGCCGGCGACCTTCCCCGAGGGCCAGGGCAACGACTTCGCCGGAACGGTCGCCGAGGTGGGCGAGGGGGTGACCGGGCTCGCCCTCGGCGACGAGGTGCTCGGCTTCTCGCCCCGGCGCGCGCAGGCGGAGTTCGTGGTGGTCGGCGCCGACCGCCTGGCGGCCAAGCCGGCCGACCTGGCCTGGGAGACGGCGGCCTCGATCGCCGGCGCGGGAGCGACGGCGTGGGCGGCGGTCGAGGCGGTGCGCCCGAGGGCCGGGGAGACGGTCGTCGTCTCCGCGGCGGCCGGCGGTGTGGGCGTCGTCGCCGCCCAGCTGGTCCGGCTGCGCGGCGCCCGGGTCATCGGCACCGCGAGCGACGGCAACGCCGACTTCCTGCGCTCGATCGGCGTCGAGCCGGTGCGGTACGGGGACGGGCTGGCCGACCGGCTGCGGGCGCTCGCCCCGGAGGGCGTCGACGCGTTCGTGGACACCTTCGGGTCGGGCAACGTCGACGTCGCGATGGCGCTGGGCGTGGCGCCGTCGCGGGTGAACACCACGGCCGACGGCCGGGCCGTCCAGCGCTACGGGGTCCGGTCCCAGGCCCAGGAGCAGGCCGACGAGCCGGCCATCTGGCGGCGGCTGGCCGAGCTGGTGGCCGCCGGCGACGTGATCGTGCCGATCACCGACACCTACCCGTTGGACGACGTCGTGCGGGCCTACCGCGACCTGGCCACCCGGCACGTCACCGGCAAGCGGGTGCTGCGCATCCGGTGAGTCCGGCCGGTTGACACCGCCGCGAACCGGGCAGGGTCGAGGGCATGTGGCTCTTCCTCACCCGCCGGTTCCGCATGTGGGTCATCCTGACCGTCCTCGCCCCGCTGGCCACCAAGGTGCTCCGTGGCCTGGGCGAGGCCCTGCAGCGGCGCAACGGCCCGAACGCCGTCAGCAACGGGCTGCTCAAGGCCGGTGACCTCGGCGAGCGGGCGCGCACCAAGCTGGGCGGGAAGCGCCGCCGACGCTGAGCACCAGACGACGCCGAGCACCAGACGACGCCGAGCACCAGACGACGCCGAGGACGACAGCGAGACTGGGGACATGGACGCCTCCGCCACGCCCGACGCCCACCGACCCGACCCGGGCTCCCCGGCGCTGGAGCAGCGGCCGGCGGCCGGCGAGACCTCCGGCATCGCGCTGTTCTGCCACGGCGGCACGGTGAGCAGCGTGGAGCCGCCCCGCGAGCGCGCGCTGAGCCTGGTCCGGATGCGGGCGTTCGAGGAGTTCGTGCACCGCAGTGCCGCCGAGCGCGGCATCGGCACCGCCCTGCTGCGCTACCGGGTCGCCGGCTGGAACGGCGAGGCCGCCGACGCCCTCCAGGACGTCCGCTGGGCCATCGGGCAGCTCCGCGAGCAGCACGGCACCGACGTGCCGATCGTCCTGGTCGGCCACTCCATGGGCGGCCGCGCCGTGCTCCGCGCCGGCGGCGAGCCCTCGGTCACCGCCGTCTGCGCGCTGGCCCCGTGGACCCCGCCCGGTGAGCCGGTCATGCACCTGCGCGAGCAGACGGTGGTCATCGCGCACGGCAGCGGCGACCGCTGGGTGCCCGCGAGGCTCTCCGCGGACTTCGCCGTCCGGGCCCGCCGCGCCGGCGCCCGGGTGGCCCGGTTCACCGTCCCCGGCGGGCACGCGATGATCCGCCGCGCGCACCGCTGGCACGCCCTCGCCCGGGACGTCGTCCTGGCCGGCAGCGGGCTGGAGCCGATGCGGCCCGACGTCGCCACCGCGCTGGAGCGGCCCAGCCCCGAGGGCCTCGCCGTCCCGCTCTGAGCCGGGAAGGGGGCGGAGGCGAGTCCACGCGGTCGTTCGCCGCGCCGGATCAGCCCAGGCCGGCGCGGAAGTGCTCGATCGTGCGCTCCAGGCCCTCGCGCAGCTCCACCGTCGGCGCCCAGCCCAGCGACTCCCGGGCCCGGGTGATGTCCGGCTGGCGCCGGGTCGGGTCGTCGACCGGCAGCGGCCGGCGGTCCAGCGTCGAGGTGGAGCCGCTCAGCTCCACGACCAGGTCGGCCAGCTCCCGGATGGTGAACTCGCCGGGGTTGCCGAGGTTGATCGGCCCGGTGACCTCGCGCGGGCTGTCCATCATCGCCAGCAGCCCCTCGATGATGTCGTCGACGTAGCAGAACGACCGGGTCTGCGACCCGTCCCCGTAGACGGTCAGCGGCTCGCCGGCCAGCGCGGACACCACGAAGTTCGAGACCACCCGGCCGTCCTGCGGGTGCATCCGCGGGCCGTAGGTGTTGAACAGCCGGACCACCTTGATGTCGAGCCCGTGCTGGCGCCAGTAGTCGAAGAAGAGGGTCTCCGCGGCCCGCTTGCCCTCGTCGTAGCAGGCCCGCGGGCCGATCGGGTTGACCCGGCCCCAGTAGTCCTCGGTCTGCGGGTGCACCTCGGGGTCGCCGTAGACCTCCGACGTCGAGGTGAGCAGGATGCGTGCCCCCGTCCGCTTCGCCAGGCCCAGCGCGTTGATCGAGCCGTGCACGGCCGTCTTGGTCGTCTGCACCGGGTCGCGCTGGTAGTGGATCGGGGAGGCGGGGCAGGCCAGGTGGTAGATCTCGTCGACCTCGACGTACAGCGGGAAGGTGACGTCGTGGCGCATCAGCTCGAAGCGGGGGTGCCCGAGCAGGTGGGCCACGTTGGCCTTCGTCGAGGAGTAGAAGTTGTCGACGCACAGCACGTCGTGGCCCAGGTCGATCAGCCGGTCGCACAGGTGCGACCCGATGAAGCCGGCTCCCCCGGTGACCATGACCCGCTTGCTCTGCGGCACGTGACGTCCTCCAGTCCACCCGCTCCAGCCCCCGGCGCGTGATCACGCAGGGCCTGCGAGATGCTCCCACGCCGGTCCCGGGGCTCAGCCGAACAGGGCGCTGTAGCCGTTGAGCGCCGGCTGCCCGCCGAGGTGCGCGTAGAGGACGGTCGACGACCGGTCGATCTCGCCGCGGCCGACGAGGTCGATGGTCGCGGCCATCGACTTCCCCTCGTACACCGGGTCGGTGACCATGCCCTCGGTGCGCGCGGCCACCTCCATCGCGGCGATCGTCGCGGCGTCCGGGATGCCGTAGGTGCCCGCGTGGTACCGCTCGTCGAGCTCGACGTCGCCGAGGGCCAGCTCGCGTTGCACGCCGATGGCCCGGGCCGTCCGCTGGGCGATGCGCAGGACCTGGTCCCGGGTCTCGGCCGGCTTCGCCGAGGCGTCGATCCCGAGCACCCGGCGCGGCCGGGCACCGGCCTCCTCCAGCCGGGCGAAGCCGGCCACCATGCCGGCCTGGGTCGACCCGGTCACCGAGCAGACGACGACGGTGTCGAAGAAGACCCCGAGCTCGGCCTCCTGGGCGGCCACCTCGTGCGCCCAGTTGGCGAACCCGAGGCCACCCAGCGGGTGGTCCGAGGCCCCGGCCGGGATCGGGTACGGCTTCCCGCCGCGCGCCTCGATCTCGGCGAGCGCCGCCTCCCAACTCTCCTTGAACCCGATGCCGAACCCGGCCCTGACCAGCCGCACGTCCGCCCCCGCCAGCCGGCTGATGAGGATGTTGCCGACCTTGTCGTAGACGGCGTCCGGCCAGTCGACCCAGCTCTCCTGCACCAGCACGCACTGCAGGCCGACCCGGGCGGCGACCGCGGCCACCTGCCGGGTGTGGTTGCTCTGCACCCCGCCGATCGACACCAGGGTGTCGCAGCCCTGCGCCAGCGCATCGGCGACCAGGTACTCCAGCTTGCGGGTCTTGTTGCCCCCGAAGGCGATGCCGGAGTTCACGTCCTCGCGCTTCGCCCAGACGGCGGCGCCGCCCAGGTGCTCGGTCAGCCGGTCCAGCCGGTGCACCGGCGAAGAGCCGAAGAGCAGCGGGAAGCGGGGGAAGTCACTCAACACGGGGGGGTCTCCAGTTCCGACAGCAGCGCCGTCCAGATCTCGGTGGTGGTGGCGACGGCGTCGGCGACGTCCCCGGCCGCGCAGGCGGCGATCAGGTGGTCGTGCAGGGCCACCGACTCCCGGCCGTGGGCCGCGGCGAACCGCTGCCGCTCCAGCCGCCGGACCGCCGGGGTGAACCGGTCGACCGTCGCCTGCACCGCGCCGTTGCCGCAGCGGGTCAGCAGCACCTGGTGCAGCTCGTCGTCGGCGGCCAGCGCGGCGGGGAGGTCGCCGGCGGCCACCGCCGCGGCGAAGCGGCTGTTGGCCGCGCGCATCGCGGCGACGTCCTCGGCCGTCGTGCGGCCGGCGGCCTCCCCGGTGGCGAGCTCGTGCATCGCCCGGACGACGACGGCGGCGTCCCGCACCTGCCCGGGGTCCAGCGGGGTGACCCGGGTGTGGCTCTGCGGCTTGGCCTCGACCAGCCCTTCGTCGGCGAGCCGGGCCAGGGCCGTGCGCACCGGGGCGACCGACAGCCCGAGCCGGGAGGCGAGCTCGGCGTCCTTGACGACGGCGCCCGGCGCCAGCTCGCCGCTGACGATCGCCGCGCGGATCAGCTGGGCGGCCTGGTCACGCAGCAGCACGCGCGGGACGGGACGGATCGGCACAACTGACATCTCAGATGTCAGCCACGCGCCCGTCAAGACCTGATCGCTGCGATTCCTGTCCGTCCTGCCCCTCGTCGGCCGTCCCGCACCGGGCCACCCTCGATGCCATGACGCTCGACTGGTCCACCCCGCCCGCGGACGCCGCCGCCCACTTCGCCCACCGGCTGGCCGTGGAGACCGACGTCTCCGACGTGCACGCGGCGCTCGAGTCCGGCGATCCGGGCTTCGTCCTGCTGGACAGCCGGAGCGCCGAGGCGTGGGCGCAGGGGCACGTGCCCGGAGCGCTGCACCTGCCCGGCCGGGAGATCACCGCGCGCGCCGCCGAGCTCGACGCGGGCGTCCCGGTGGTCACCTACTGCTGGGGTCCGGGTTGCAACGGCGCCACCCGGGCCGCGCTGACGCTGGCGACGCTCGGCTTCCGGGTGCGGGAGATGATCGGCGGCTTCGAGTACTGGGCCCGCGAGGGCCTGCCGGTGGAGACCGCAGCAGGCCTCACCCGCCCCGACGTCGACCCGCTCACCGCACCGGCCGGGATCAGCTGCGGCTGCTGAGCGCGGGCGGCGGGTCGTCGGACAGGCGCGACCAGAGGAACTCGTCGTGCTTGACGCCGTCCCCGTAGCGGTAGGACCGACGGAGACGCCCCTCGCGGGTGAACCCGGCCTTGGCCGCCACCCGGCCCGAGGCCTGGTTCTCCACCGCGTGGTAGAGCTCCACCCGGTCGATGTCGGCGGCGAACGCCCAGCGGCAGACCGCGTCGGCCGCGCGCGCCGCCACGCCCCGGCCCCGGGCGACCGGCGCGATCCAGTAGCCCAGCTGCGCATCGCCGCGCACCCGGTCGATCGAGTGCAGCGACACCGAGCCCAGCAGCGCCCCGCCGGCGTCGGTCACCGCCCAGGACGCCCGGTTCCCGCCGCTCCAGTCGGCCAGCCGGGCGACCATCTCGCGCACCTCCTCCGGTGAGCCGAAACCACGCGCGTTCCACCGCCGCAACGCCGGGTCGGCCGCGAGCGCCCACACCGCCCCCGCGTCCTCGGTGCGCCACGGCCGCAGCACCAGCTCGCCGACGGCGAGGGTGCACGGCTCCGCGTCGCTCACCCAGCGCCCAGCTCGACGGTCATCGCCACCTCGTACCGGTCGCCGCGGTAGGTCGACAGCGCGTGCTCGACCGGCCGCCCGGCGCTGTAGGAGACCCGGTCGAACACCAGCACCGGGCGTCCCACCGGCAGCCCGAGCAGCACCGCGTCCCCCCGGTCGGCCTCGGCGGCCCGCACCGTCTGCTCGGCACTGTCGATCGTGCAGCCGTAGTGCTCGGCCAGCAGGGTGTAGACCGAGCCGGTCAGGTCCTGGGCGTGCAGGTCCGGAGCGAGCGCGGCGGCGTACCACGCGTCGTCGATCGACATCGGCTGCTCGTCGGCCAGCCGCAGCCGGCGCAGGTGCCAGGCGGGCTCCCCCGGCGCCAGCTCCAGCGCCCGGCGGGTCGCCGGTGGCGGCACGGCCCGCACCAGCTCCAGCACCGCGGTGCCGGGGTGCAGGCCGAGCCGGCGCATGTCCTCGTGGAAGGACGCCAGGTGCAGCCGCGAGCGCGCCGTCCGCTCGGCGACGAAGGTGCCCTTGCCGCGCACCCGCAGCAGCACGCCCTCGCTGACCAGCTGGCCGATCGCCTCGCGCACGGTGATCCGGCTGACGCCGTGCTCGATGCACAGCTGCCGCTCGCCGGGCAGCGGCGCCCCGGCCGGCAGCCGGGCGACGAGCTCGGTGAGCCGGGCACGCAGCTGCTCGTGCTTGGGGACGACCCCGTCGGTGATGCGGCCGTCGGTGGCGCGGCCCTCGGCGGCGCGGCCGTCGGTGGTCAGGTCCGTCACGACCGCGATGCTCCCAGCCCGCTCACCAGCCCTGCTGTGGCAGCTTGTTGCCCAGCACGTACCGGTAGTAGTCCGCCCGGCCCAACCGGGCCCCGGCCGCCTCGTCGACGACGAACGTCACGTGCGGGTGCAGCTGGAGCACCGACGCCGGGCACGACGCGGACACCGGGCCCTCGACCGCCGCGGCGACCGCGGCCGCCTTCGCCTCCCCGGTGGCCACCAGCACCAGGTGCTCGGCCTCCAGCACGGTGCCCAGCCCCTGGGTGATCACGTGCCGGGGCACCGCGTCGACGTCGCCGCCGAAGAACCGGGCGTTGTCCCGCCGGGTCTGCTCGGTGAGCGTCTTCAGCCGGGTGCGGCTGGCCAGCGAGGACCCGGGCTCGTTGAAGCCGAGGTGCCCGTTGGCACCGATGCCCAGCAGCTGCACCGCCACCGGCCCGGCCGCCTTCAGCCGCGCCTCGTAGTCGCGGGCCGCCTGCACCGGGTCGTCGGCGGCGCCGTCCGGGCCGTGCACGACCGCCGGGTCCAGCCCCAGGTCGTCGGTGAGCTCCCGGCGGATCACCTCCCGGTAGGACTCCGGGTGGCCGGCGGGGAGGCCGACGTACTCGTCGAGCAGGAACGCCTGCACCCCGGTGAGGTCCAGCCCCTCCTCGGCGTGCCGCCGCAGCAGCTCCCGGTAGGCCAGCAGCGGCGAGGAGCCGGTCGCCAGCCCCAGCACGACCGGCCCGCCACGGGCCAGCGCCGCGAGCACCGACCCGGCGACGGCGTCGGCCACCACCCGGCCGCAGCCCTCGGGGGTGGGCAGCAGGACGACCTCCACGCCTCAGCGCTCCTCTCGGGTCACCCACGCACCGGCCCGCAGGACGGCGATGGGGGTCAGGTCCAGGTCGGCGACCAGCACGTCAGCACGCCGGCCGGCGACCAGCTCGCCCCCATCGTCGCGGCCCAGCAGCCGGGCCGGGGTGACGGCGGCGGAACGGACGGCGTCGGCCAGGGGAACGCCGGCGGCCACGGTGCGCCGGACGACGTCCACCAGCCGCGCCGTGCCGCCGGCGATCGCGCCGGACTCCCCCGCCAGCCGGGCCACACCTCCGCGCACCTGCACGGGCAGGGGGCCCAGGTGGTAGCTGCCGTCGGCCATCCCGGCCGCGGCCATCGCGTCGGTGACCAGCGCGATCGCGTCCGGGCCGACGAGGTCGAAGAGCATGGCCACCGTCTCCGGGGCCAGGTGCACGCCGTCGGCGATCACCTCCAGCACCAGCTCACCCCGCGCGGCGGCGGCCAGGCACGCGCCGACCGGGCCGGGGGCGCGGGACAGCAGCGGCGGCATCCCGTTGAACAGGTGGGTCGCCGAGACGCGGCCGGAGGCCGCTGCACCCCGGACGGCGGCGGTGACGGTGGCCGCGTCGGCGTCGGTGTGGCCGAAGCTCGGCAGCACGCCGTGCTCACGCAGGACGGCGACCAGCTCCGCGGCGTGCGCGGTCTCGGGGGCCAGCGTCATCGAGACGACCGTGCCGGGACTGCCCGCCAGCAGCTCGTGCAGCGCGGCCGGGTCACCGGGTACCAGCGCCGCGGGGTCCTGGGCGCCGCAGCGGGCGGCGGACAGGAACGGCCCCTCCAGGTGCACCCCGGCCAGCTCCCCGGCGGCGACCAGCGGGGCGAGGGTGGTCAGCCGGTCGCGCAGCACGTCCAGCGGGGCGGAGACCAGGCTGGCCAGCTGCGTCGTCGTCCCGTGCGCGCGGTGGTGCGCCGTCGCGGCCAGCGCACCGGCGGGGTCGCCGTCCGGGAAGCCGTGCCCAGCGGCGCCGTGGCAGTGCACGTCGACCAGGCCGGGCAGCAGCAGCCGGTCCGGCGCAGGTGGGGGCAGCGCCCCGTCCCACTCCCCCGCCGGACCGGCGAAGGCGACCCGGTCCCCGGTGACGGCGACGACGCCGTCCTCGACGACCGGGCCGCCGGTGACCAGCCGGCCCCGCAGCACGGGGCCGGCCGGGACGTCGGTGCTCAGGATGGCGGACGCTCCTCGAGGGCGGCGCCGGCGACCTGCGGCGGCGCGGTGGCCGCCCCCGCCTCGACCGGGGTGTCGGGCGTGGGCTCGACGTCGGCGGTCTCCTCCTCGCGGCCGGGTGTCCTGAGGTTCCACTTGCGGATGACGAAGCGGAACAGCACGTAGTAGACCGCCGCGTAGGCCAGCCCGATCGGGATGAGCCAGATGGCGTTGGTGGCCTGGCCGAAGTTCAGCACGTAGTCGAAGAACCCGGCGGAGAAGAAGAAGCCGTCGTGGATGCCGAGCGCGTTGGTCAGCGCGAGCGAGGTGCCGGTGAGCACCGCGTGCACGACGTAGAGCGGCCACGCGACGAAGAGGAAGGAGAACTCCAGCGGCTCGGTGATCCCGGTGAGGAACGCGGTGAGCGCGGTGGAGACCATGATCCCGCCGACGACCTTGCGCTGCTCCGGGCGGGCCTCGTGCCAGATGGCCATCGCCGCGGCCGGCAGCGCGAACATCATGATCGGGAAGAAGCCGGTCATGAAGGTGCCGGCCGAGGGGTCGCCGGCGAAGAACCGGTTGATGTCGCCGTGGACGACGTCGCCGGCGGCGGTCTCGTAGTCGCCGACCACGAACCAGACCACGGAGTTCAGGATGTGGTGCAGGCCCAGCGGCAGCAGCAGTCGGTTGACCAGGCCGAAGATCCCACCGCCGACCACGGTGTTGCCGTCGACGGCCTCACCGAGGTTGGTCAGCGCGGTGTCGAACACGCCGTAGACCAGCGACATCAGGCAGGCGACGATCGTCATGGTGAACGCGGTGATGATCGGGACGAACCGGCGGCCACCGAAGAAGCCCAGGTAGGTGGGCAGCTTGATGCGGTAGAACCGCTGCCAGAGCACGGCGGTCAGCAGGCCGACGACGATGCCGCCGAGCACGCCGAAGCTGATCAACTCCTGCGTCTCGCCCTCCGCCGGTTCGCCCAGCACGATCGGGCTGAGCGCCTCGAAGACGTTGGTCAGCACCAGGTAACCGACGACGGCGGCCAGCGCGGTCGACCCGTCGGCCTTCTTCGCCCAGCCGATCGCGATGCCGACGGCGAAGATCAGCGGCAGGTTGTCGAACAGCGCTCCGCCGGCCGCGGCCAGCACCGCGGCGACCGTCTCCAGCGCGCTGAACCGGCCGAGCATGTCCTCCTGCCCGAGCCGCAGCAGGATGCCGGCCGCCGGCAGGGCGGCGATGGGCAGCATGAGGCTGCGACCCAGGCGTTGCAGGCCACCGAGCCCGCGGACGCCGGTGGGTGGGGCGGTCAGGAAGCTCATGGGTGGTCTCCCGGGGAGGGGGCGGCGGACGGCGGCGGGTGCGTTCACCGGCCATTCCCTCCGGCGCCGTCCTACCGGTACCGTCCGGTCATGACCAGTTGACCGGGGAGGATGGCCGGGTCCGCGGACACCTGTCAACACCCTGGACGCCACCGGGTCCCGGCCGCTTGGCTGAGCGCTCCGGACCCGGCACCGACGCGGCTCCGAGCCGCGGGGAGGAGCACACGTGGGCGCCACTGACAAGGCGGAGCAGATCGTCGCCGGCCTGGGCGGGGCGGCCAACATCGACGAGGTCGAGGGCTGCATCACCCGGCTGCGCACCGAGGTCAAGGACCCCTCGCTGGTCGACCAGGACGCCTTGAAGCGCGCCGGCGCGCACGGCGTGCTCGTCGCCGGCAGCGTCGTCCAGGTGGTCGTCGGTCCCGAGGCCGACTCGCTGGCCGACGACGTCAACGACCTGCTGTGAGCTCACCGCTCACCGTCACCGCCCCGCTGCCCGGCCGGCTGCTGCCGATCGACCAGGTCCCCGACCCGGTGTTCGCGGGCTCGCTGGTCGGTGCCGGTGTGGCGGTCGACCCGGCCCCGGACGCCGGGGTGCTCGACGCGGTCGCCCCGGTGTCCGGGCGGCTGCTCAAGGTGCACCCGCACGCCTTCATCGTGCTGACCCCCGAGGGCCGGGGCGTGCTGGTGCACCTGGGCATCGACACGGTGCAGCTGGCCGGCGCGCCGTTCACGGTGCACGTCACCGAGGGCGACGACGTCGCCGCCGGTGACCGGGTCACGACGATGCACGTCGCCGCGGTGCGCGCCGCCGGGATGTCGCCGGTCACGCCGGTCGTGGTGATGGACGCCCCTGCCGAGACGGTGCCCGAGGTCGCCGCCGGGACGCCGGTGGCCGTCGGGGACACCCTGTTCACCTGGACCGCCCCGAGCTGAGCGTCTCCGTGCGGTCCGCCGGCTCACCGGGTAGGGCGCGCACGTGACCGTCGTCCGGGTCGACCCGTCGCTGCGCTTCCTGCTGCCCCTCCGGTGCCGGGCGGCCGGCGAGCGGGAACTGGGGTACGACCCGGACGCCACCGTCGCCCACCTGGTGCAGGCCGCCGGGGTGCCGCTGACCGAGGTGGGCGAGGTGCGGGTCGACGGGGTCACCGTGGACCGCACCGCCCGCCCCGCCCCCGGCGCCGTCCTGGAGGTGCGGCCGGTCGGCCGGCCGCAGCCGGTGCCGGCCGGGGGTTTCCTGCTCGACGTCGGGCTGGGGACCCTGGCCCGGCGGCTGCGGCTGCTCGGGCTGGACGCCGCCTGGCGGAACGACGCCGACGACCCGGATCTCGTGGCGCAGGCGACGGCCGAGGACCGGGTGCTGCTCACCCAGGACCGCGGCCTGCTGATGCGCCGGGCGCTGCAGCACGGCGCCCTGGTCCGCGGGAGCGACCCGGACGACCAGCTCGCCGACCTGCTGGAGCGGTTCGCCGTCGCGCCGGCGCCGCTCACCCGCTGCACGGCCTGCAACGGGGAGCTGACGCCGGTGCCCAGGGCCGAGGTCGCCGGCCTGCTCGAGCCGGGCACCCTGCACACCGCCGAGGAGTTCTCCCGGTGCACCCGCTGCGGGCGGGTCTACTGGCGCGGCGCCCACTCCCGCCGGATCGACGAGCTCATCGCGGCGGCAACGCGCGCACGTCGGTGAGCACGTGGTCGACCAGTCCGTAGGCCTGCGCCTCGGCCGGGGAGAACCAGCGGTCGCGCTCGGAGTCCCGGGCGATCCGCTCGACGTCCTGCCCGGAGTGCTCCGCCTGCAGCTCGTTGACCTGCTGCTTGAGCTGGCCGAGCATCTCTGCCTGGATGGTGATGTCGGCGGCCGTGCCGCGCAGGCCGGCCGAGGGCTGGTGCATGAGGATCCGCGTGTGCGGCAAGGCGTGGCGCTTGCCCGCCGTTCCAGCGGTGACCAGGAACTGGCCCATCGAGGCGGCCATGCCCATGGCGTACGTGGCGACGTCGCAGTCGACGAACCGCATGGTGTCGTGGACGGCCAGCCCGGCCATCACCGAGCCGCCCGGTGAGTTGACGTACAGGTGGATGTCGCGGGCCGGGTCCTCGGCCGAGAGCAGCAGCATCTGGGCGCACAGCTCGTTGGCGATGTCGTCGTCGACCTCGCGGCCGAGGAAGACGATCCGCTCGCGCAGCAGCCGCTCGTAGACGGCGTCGCCGAGGGTGGTCGCCGTCGGGGCAGCGGTCCGCATCGTGATCGGGAAGGGCGTACCGGGAAAGGTCATCGATCTTCCTCTCGGGCATCCGGAATGGACGACGCGAGCCAAGCAGGAATGCACACCCGGCGACCTGCAGAAATGACCGATTGCGCGGTCAGCGCACTTCTTGTGCCCTCGGCGAATGCGGGTTGACGGGCTGGGTCCGGCGAGCAGGGGGTGGCCGGGGCGGGCGCGTGGTCTGATCGACCGGTGAGCACTCCCCCCGTCGTCCGGCGCGCGACCCGGGCCGACGTCCCGCGGCTGGCCGCGACCCTGGCCGCCGCCTACCCCGACTACCGGTGGACCTCGTGGGCGCTGCCCGAGGACGGCCGCACCCAGCGGCTGTCCCGCTGGGCGGAGCTGTGGGGCGCGCTGGTGCCGGTGCTGTCCGAGACCGCGTGGGTCACCGACGACGTGAACTCGGCCGCCGCCTGGGCGGCCCCGGACGCGCCGCCGCACGCTGCGGACCTGCAGGCGGTGATCGACCGCGATCTGCCCCGGGTGTTCGGTGCCCGGCAGCCGGTGGTGCTGGCCAGCGAGCGGCTGGGCGCGCTGGGCCGGCCGGACGAGCCGCACTGGTGGCTGCACGCCGTCGGCACCCGCCCCGCTGCCCGGCACCAGGGCCTCGGCGCGGCGGTGCTGCAGCCGGTGATCGAGCGCTGCGACGCCGACGGGGTGCCGGCCGCGGCCACGGTCTACACCTCCACCGTCGTCCGCTGGCTGCAGCGGTTCGGGTTCGCCGTCACGCACAACACCCGCACCGCCGTCGACCACGAGCTGCCGATCTGGACCCTGGTCCGCCAGCCCCGCCGGAGTTGACCCGCGGGGGCCACGCACCGGCACCGGGGTGACGTGCGGCCCGGGATGACCCACACCGTCCGCACGCCGCGACGGAGGAGACCCCGTGCCCGAGTACACGCTGCCCGACCTGCCCTACGACTACAGCGCGCTGGAGCCGCACATTAGCGGCCGGATCATGCAGCTGCACCACGACAAGCACCACCAGACCTACGTCACCGGCGCGAACACCGCCCTGGAGAAGCTCGCCGAGGCGCGGGAGACCGGGAACTTCGACACGGTCAACCAGCAGGAGAAGAACCTGGCGTTCAACCTGGCCGGGCACGTCAACCACTCGGTGTTCTGGCCGAACATGAGCCCGGACGGCGGCGGTCGGCCCGAGGGGGAGGTCGCCGCGGCCATCGACGACCAGTTCGGCGGGTTCGACGGCTTCCAGGCGCACTTCACCGCCGCCGCCCTGGGCATCCAGGGCTCCGGCTGGGCCGCGCTCACCTGGGACTCCGTCGGCCAGAAGCTGCTGGTCAACCAGTTCTACGACCACCAGAGCAACCTGGCGGTGGGGCTGGCGCCGATCCTGCTGCTGGACATGTGGGAGCACTCGTTCTACCTGGACTACCAGAACGTGAAGGGCGACTACGTCAAGGCGTGGTGGAACGTCGTGAACTTGACCGACGTGGAGCAGCGCCTCGCCCGGTCCCGGACGGCGACCAGCGGGCTGATCGTCCCGGCGTGAGCTGAGGCTTGCCTGACCCCCGGGGGCCACAGGTCGGCCCCTGCGGCCCCCGGGGGCCGGGCAGCCACAGAGGAGCCAGCCCCCTGAGCCAGCCTGCGAGGAAGCCGTGTTCCTGTCGAAGACCGAGGCCGCCGTCCTCACCAGCACGCTGCCGCACGTCCGGCCCCCGGCGCCCCCGGCCGCCAAACGGCGGCTGTGGCCGATGCTCGGCCCGGCGTTCGTCGCCGCCGTCGCCTACGTCGACCCCGGCAACTTCGCCACGAACTTCTCCGGCGGCGCCTCCTTCGGCTACACGCTGCTGTGGGTGATCGTCGCCGCCAACCTCATGGCGATGCTCATCCAGGCACTCACCGCCAAGCTCGGCCTGGCCACCGGACGCGACCTGGCGACCAACTGCCGGGAACGGCTGCCCCGGCCGGTCACCTGGGGCCTGTGGGGGCAGGCCGAGGCGGTCGCCATCGCCACCGACCTCGCCGAGATCGTCGGTGGAGCGGTCGCGCTGAACCTGCTGTTCGGGGTGCCGCTGCCGATCGGCGGGCTGATCACCGCCGTCGTCGCGTTCATCCTGCTGGCCGCCCAGTCCCGCGGCCACCGCCCGTTCGAGCGGGTCATCACCGGGCTGCTGCTGGTGATCGGCGGTGGGTTCGCCTACACGCTGGTCGGCTCCGGGGTCGACCCGGCGGGCGTCGCGTCGGGCATGGTGCCCAGCTTCTCCGGCAGCGAGAGCCTGGTGCTGGCCACCGGCATCCTCGGCGCGACCGTCATGCCGCACGTCATCTACGTGCACTCCGCGCTCACCCCGGGCCGCTACGGCGACGTCGTCACCGAAGGCCGGACGCACGGTGGACGGCGGCGCCTGCTGCGCGCCCAGCGGATCGACGTCCTGGTCGCCATGGGCCTGGCCGGGCTGGTCAACGCCGCCATGCTGATCATCGCCGCGCAGCTGTTCACCGCCGGCGACGGCATCGAGTCGCTGGAGAGCGTGCACGCCGGTCTCGGCGACCAGCTCGGCGGCGGGGCCGCGCTCGCCTTCGCCCTGGCCCTCCTCGCCGCCGGGTTCGCCAGCTCCTCGGTCGGCACCCACGCCGGGCAGGTGGTGATGGCCGGGTTCCTGCGCAAGCACATCCCGGTGCTGGTCCGCCGGCTGATCACCCTCGCCCCGGCCCTCGGCGTGCTCGTCCTCGGCGGCGACCCGACGACGGCGCTGGTGTGGTCCCAGGTCGTGCTCTCCTTCGGCATCCCGTTCGCCCTGGTGCCGCTGCTGTGGCTGACCAGCCGCAAGGACCTGATGGGCGCCTGGGTGAACCGTCGCGTCACCACGGTCGCCGGGGGCGTGATCGCCGTGCTGATCATCGGGCTCAACGGCTACCTGCTGGTCGACATCGTCCTCGGCTGATCCGGCGGGGTCCGGCAGCGGACCGATGAGTTCCGCGGCGCGGCGCCGTCCATCCTCGTGACGGCATCCGGCGACCGACCGGGGCGACGAGCGAGGGAGCACCACGATGGGCGCACTGCGCGTGCACGAGTTCACCACCGTCGACGGCGTCGTCGACGCCCCGATGTGGACGATGGAGTACGGCTTCCCCGACGACCTGGCCGCCTCGATCGGCGCGCTCACCGCGCCGGCCCAGGGCATCCTGCTCGGCCGCGTGACCTTCGAGATGTTCGCGCCGGCCTGGTCGACCCGGACGGTCGAGGACGACGAGGGTGCCCCGTTCTTCAACGACACGACCAAGTACGTGGTCAGCTCGACGCTCACCGACGCCGAATCGGTCTGGCGGCACTCGACGGTGCTCGGCGGTTACGACGCCGACCGCATCCGGGCGCTCAAGGACGGCGTCGGCGACCTGTACGTGAGCGGCAGCGCCACCCTCGTGCGCGCGCTGCTGGCCGACGGGCTGGTCGACGAGCTGCACCTCTACGTCTATCCGCTCGCCGTCGGCACCGGGACCCGGCTGTTCCCCGAGGGGCACCCGCAGACGACGCTGTCGCTGCTCGGCACCGAGTCGCTGAGCAACGGCGTCGCCCACCTGACCTACGGACCGTCCGCCGCCTGAGCCGCGCCACCTGACGTTCCCGCGGGAACGTCAGGCCGGCGGGGCCTGGCCGCCCGGCGGGACGCCGGGCCGCTGGAACCGGCCATCGGGCCCGGGTTCGAGGACCGGTGGCCGCATCGGCCGCATCCCCACCATCGCCCGGGCGCGCAGGGTGAGCGGGAAACGACTGGTCACCCGGTGGGCGGCGGCCGCTGCCTCCGGGCTGCCGGCCGCCTCGACCAGGCGCGGGATGAGGTCCACGTCGATCCCGTCGCCTCCGGGATCCGGGCGGACGCCGGTCACGCTCGGCAGCCGGATCAGCCGGTCCGCCTCGGCCCGGAGCTCGCCGACCGGGAAACGCGTCTGCTCGACGACGACCTCCACCTCCGGGACGCCCGGGTCGTCGACCACGGCCTGCACCGCTGCCGGGAGCCGGCCGTGCCACCGGACGATCAACCGGGTGCGGTCCCGGCTGATCTCCACGTCGCCGAAGTCCGGCGAGTCCCCGGCCGCGGCGCGCAACCGATCGGCGAGCTCGACCAGCTGCACCGTCACCGGTGGCAAGTGCAGGGAGGCGAGCAGCTCGTCGTCCGGCATCGACCGGGGAGTCGGCTCGTCCGACGGCGGGAAGTCGTGCAACGACACGGCGCGCTCAGCCGGCAGCGGCGGGGACGATCTCCCCGGCCTCGACGAACAGCGGGAAGCGACTGGTCACGCCCCCGCGCGTCAGGGCCTCGTCCGCGCCGCCGGCGGCGTCGGCCGCCGAGCTGCGGATCAGGACGTCGAGGCCGTCCCCGGCCGGGCGCGCCCCGATACCGGAGATCAGATCCGGGTGCTCGGTGATCAGCCGGTCCGCCTCGGCCCGGAGCTCGCCGACCGGGTAGCGGGTCTGCTCGACGACGACCTCGATCTCCGGGACGCCCGGGTCGTCGACGACGGCCTGCACGGGTGCGGGGAGCCGGCCGTGCCACCGGACGATCAGCTGGGTGCGGTCCCGGCTGATCTCCACGTCCCCGAAGTCCGGGGAGTCCCCGGCCGCCGCCCGCACCCGGTCGATGAGCCCGTACACGTCCAGCGACACCGGTGGCAGCACCAGCTCTTCCAGCAGCTCCGGCGGCAGCGTCTCGGGGAGGGCGGGCGGCTCGTCCGGCATCGGCTCCAGCTGGACCAGGCCCGGCGGTACGGACGGCGCACCGGGGGGCTCCGGCGTCGCGGAGGCGTCCGCGCACCCGACCAGCGCCACGGCCGGGACGGCGAGGAGCGCGGCGAGTGGCCGGGCGCGACGGGTCTGCACCGCGTGATCATCGCGATCCGGACTCCCCGGGTCCAGAGGTCACCTCACGAGGCGGCACGAAACGGACCCGACCGGCCGGATGTGCCACGATCACCCATGGGCGTCTTCTGGCTGGTCATGGGCCTCGGGCTCGCCGCGCTGCTGCTGACGGCCTGGCTGATGGACCGGGCCGCCCGGCGCCGCGGGGCCCGGATGAGCCCCGGCGCCGACGTCGCCTGGGAGGTGAGGGAGAGCCGCCGGGACGCCGAGATCCTCGGCAAACCCTACAACCAGGACGTCACCTGGAGCAGCTGGAGCCGGCGCAACCACCCGAAGCGCTGACCGGCTGGGACTGACCCGCCTCGCGATCCCGGGGTAACGCCACCCGCTGCGTTCGGGTGACCGGACGCCACGCTCGGTGAAGGCACGCCTGGGCTGTGCCCGGCTGGGCGGCCCGGTCCGCCGCCGGAACCTCACATGCCTTGACCCGCACTCGGCCGCCCCGAGAGCGTGGCCGCCTGCTCGAACACCGCGAGTGACGAGGACGGCGATGGCTTCCTACGTGTACCGATGCGACGACCACGGCCTCACGGAGCACTCGCT
Organism: Modestobacter sp. SYSU DS0875; assembly: GCF_054050915.1. Lineage (NCBI taxonomy): Bacteria > Bacillati > Actinomycetota > Actinomycetes > Geodermatophilales > Geodermatophilaceae > Modestobacter > Modestobacter sp. SYSU DS0875. The sequence goes on from NZ_JBJHAH010000009.1 coordinate 28,247, forward strand.
CCCGATCGGCACCGCCGAGCCGACGACGAACTGCCCGACCTGCGGGTCCACCGCTGTCCGGGTGTTCACCGCGCCGCGCCTCTCCCTCGGTGACCCCGCGCGTCGCGCGCTGATCGACCGGACCGAGCGGACCCGCGACGCACCCGAGGTCGTGTCCTCCCCGGCCCCTCGACCGGCCCGCCCCTCACCGGTGGCCGCCAACCCCGCGCTCCGCCACCTGCCCCGACCCTGACCGCGCGCCGCCCCGACGAAGGGAGGTCCCGTGTCCAGCGTCGGACTCCTGTACGTCGGGGCCGTGCTGATCCTGAACGGGCTGATGCTGCTCGGGCGGGTGGACGCCCGAGCGGCCGCACCGTTGAACTTCTTCGTCGGCGGGCTGCAGGTGCTCACCCCGACCTTCCTGATCGTCACCTCCGGCGGTGACCCCGACACGATCCTCGCCGCCTCGGGCCTGTACCTGTTCGGCTTCACGTACCTCTACGTGGGCTGCAACCTGCTGGGTGACCTGGACGGCACCGGGCTGGGCTGGTTCTCCGCGTTCGTCGCGTGCTGCGCGCTGGTCTACGCCGGGCTCAACTTCGGACGCCTGGACGATCCCGCCTTCGGCGTGATCTGGCTCTACTGGGCTGTCCTGTGGGCGCTGTTCTGGGTCGTCCTCGGGCTGAAGCGGGAGGAGTGGACCCGGTTCACCGGCCTCGTGGCCGTCGTCGCCGGCGTGTTCACCGCCGCCGTGCCCGCGTTCATGCTCCTCACCGGCGTCTGGGACGACCACCGCACCGAGTCGGCGATCGCCCTGACGGTGATCTGCCTGGCGTCGCTGGCGCTGTACCCGCGGCTGCGCATGCCGCAGCCGGCCGCGGCGCGAGCGCCCGCCCGCGAACTCCGGGAGGGCGACGCGGACCAGACCCGCCACCCGGACGCCCCTGCCGCCGGCACCGGTGGTCCCGCCGGCGAGAGGGGGTGACGCCGACCCCGTACGCCGTACCGCACCGCGCTCTCATCCCGGACGCACACCGCCCAGACCCGGAGGTCATCCGTGCCGAAAGTCGTGTACCCCCTCGACTCGTCGAAGAAGTTCACCGAGCAGCAGTACGTCGGGCACAACCGCTGGCACCCCGACATCCCGGCCAACGTCACCGTCCGCCCGGGCGACACCTTCCGCGTCGACTGCCGGGAGTGGTTCGACGGCGCCATCCACAACGACGACTCCGCCGACGACGTCCGCGACGCGCCGCTGTCCCGGGTGCACTGCCTGAGCGGCCCCTTCCACGTCGAGGGGGCGCAGCCGGGTGACCTGCTGATCGTCGACATCCTCGACCTCGGGCCGATCCCCCAGGAGGACTCCGGTCCGCTCGCCGGGCAGGGCTGGGGGTACACCGGCATCTTCGCCAAGCAGAACGGCGGCGGCTTCCTCACCGACCAGTTCCCCGACGCCTACAAGGCCATCTGGGACTTCTCCGGGCAGACCGCCACCTCCCGGCACGTCCCCGGCGTCTCGTTCACCGGGATCATGCACCCGGGGCTCATGGGCACTGCGCCGTCGGCCGAGCTGCTCGCCCGCTGGAACCGCCGGGAGCAGGCGCTGATCGACACCGACCCCGACCGGGTGCCGCCGTTGGCGCTGCCGCCGCTGCCCCAGGACGCCATCCTGGGCACGCTGCAGGGCGACGACCACGACCGCGTGGCCCGCGAGGCCGCGCGTACGGCACCGCCCCGGGAGAACGGCGGCAACCAGGACATCAAGAACTTCACCAAGGGCAGCCGCGTCTTCTACCCGGTGTACGTCGACGGCGCGAAGCTGTCGCTCGGCGACCTGCACTTCTCGCAGGGCGACGGTGAGATCACCTTCTGCGGCGCGATCGAGATGGGCGGCTTCATCGACCTGCACGTCGACCTGATCAAGGGCGGCATGGACACCTACGGCGTCCGCGAGAACGCCATCTTCCTGCCGGGCAACGTCGAGCCGCGGTACGAACGCTGGCTGGCCTTCTCCGGCACGTCGGTGACCCTGGACGACGAGCAGCGCTACCTCGACTCGCACCTGTCCTACCAGCGCGCCTGCCTGCACGCGATCGACTACCTGACCAGGTTCGGCTACACCCCGGAGCAGGCCTACATGATCCTGGGGGCCGCGCCCATCGAAGGCCGGCTGTCCGGGGTGGTCGACATCCCGAACTCGTGCTCGACGGTCTACCTGCCCACCGGGATCTTCGACTTCGACGTGGAGCCGTCCGCGTCGGGGCCGACCCGCATCGACCCGGGCATGGGGGTCCCGCGGTCCGGCTTCTGAACGGCTGCCGGGGCGCGGCCGACCCGCTCCGGGTCGACCGCGCCCCGTCGGCGACGCCGGTCAGCCCGGCTGGGCCTCGCCTGCCTCGGGGAACAGCGGGAAGCCGCTCTCCACGCCCGCGTCGAGGACGGCGGTCTCCGCACTCCCGGCGGCCTGGACGGCGTCCGGTGCGACGAGCACCTCGATGCCGTCCCCCTCGGGCCGGGCACTGGCGGCCTGGACGACCGGGGCGTGCTCCGCGGCGATCCGCTCGGCCTCGGCCCGCAGGTCGCCGGGGCGGAACTCGGTCTGCTGCACGACGACGGTGAGCCCCTCGCCGGCTGCGTCGACCACCTTCCGGACGTGCGCGGGGAGCTCACCGAACCAGCGGACGGTCAGCCGGGTGCGGTCCAGACTGAGCCCCGGCGTCCCGTGGTCGGGCGAGTCGCCGGCGGCCGCGGACAGCCGTTCGAGAAGGTCGTACACCTCGGCGCGGGTGCCCGGGTACATCACGTACTCGCCGTGACCGACCCCCGGGGACGGCGGAGCGGACCGGCGGGGCTGCTTGCGCGGGGCCATGCGCCCATCATCCAGGCTGGGGCCATGGAGATCAGCGGAGCACGGATCTGGGTCACCGGCGCCTCGACCGGGATCGGCGCGGCGCTCGCGCGGGAGCTCGCCGACCGCGGCGCGCGGGTGGCGATCAGCGCCCGCAACGCCGAGCAGCTCGCCGAGGTGGCCGGGGACCGGATGACCGTCGTCCCGGTCGACGTCACCGACCGGGCGGCGACGGTGGCCGCGGGCGAGCAGGTGCGCGCGGCGCTGGGCGGCATCGACGTCGCCGTCGCCAACGCCGGCACCTGGTCGGGGTTCCACGTGGAACCGTGGGACTCCGACGCCTTCGCCGACCACCTGCGGATCAACGTGATGGGCGCGGTGCACACCTTCGAGGCCGTCGTCTCGCAGATGCTCGCCGACGGACGAGGGCGGCTCGTCGGGGTGGCCTCGGTCGCCGGCTACCGCGGGCTCCCCGGCTCGGAGGCCTACAACGCCGGCAAGGCCGCGCTGATCAGCCTGCTGGAGAGCCTGCGCGGCTCGCTGGCCCCGCGCGGCGTCGTCGTCCAGCTGGTCAACCCCGGCTTCGTGACCACCCGGATGACCGACCGCAACCGCTTCCCGATGCCGTTCAAGGTGCCGGTCGACGTCGCCGCCCGGACCATCGCCGACGGCATCGCCCGGGACAAGGCGGAGATCGTCTTCCCGCTGCCGATGGCGCTGCTGATTAAGACCGCCCGGCTGGTGCCGGTGCGGGCCTGGACGGCACTCACCGCCACGATGGCCCGCCGGGGCTTGCACGGCGGGCCGGGCCGGCGGGAGGGTCGAGCCGCCTGACCGTCCGTTGAGAGCCGGGTCGTGACGCGGCTCAACGGACGGCGGTGCGGCTCAACCCCGCGGCTCAGCCCCTCGGCTCAGCCCCTGCGGCTCAGCCCGCCGCGTCAGTCCTTCGGGCCGCCGGCGACGTAGATGACCTGGCCGGAGACGAAGCCGGCACCCTCGCTGGCCAGGAACGCGGCGGTGTGCGCGATGTCCTCGGGCTGGCCGACGCGGCGCACCGGGATCTCCTTGGCCGCACCCTCCTTGAACTGCTCGAACGGCACCCCGACCCGCTCGGCCGTCGCCGCGGTCATCTCGGTCTCGATGAACCCGGGCGCGATCGCGTTCGCGGTGACGTTGTAGCGGCCCAGCTCGATGGCGAGGGTCTTGGTCAGCCCCTGCATGCCGGCCTTCGCCGCCGAGTAGTTCGCCTGCCCGCGGTTGCCCAGCGCCGAGACGCTGGACAGGTTCACGATCCGGCCCCACTGTGCGTCGACCATGTGCTTCTGCGCCGCCCGGCTCATCAGGAACGCCCCGCGCAGGTGCACCCCGAGCACGGCGTCCCAGTCGCCGACGCTCATCTTGAACAGCAGGTTGTCCCGGGTGATCCCGGCGTTGTTCACCAGCACGGTCGGGGCGCCCAGCTCGGCCGCCACCCGGTCGACCGCGGCGGCCACGGAGTCCTCCCCGGCGACGTTCGCGCCCACGGCGAGCGCCCGGCCACCGGCGCCGGTGATCGCCTCCACCGTGCCGGCGCAGGCGCCCTCGTCCAGGTCGAGCACGGCCACCGCCATGCCGTCCGCGGCGAACCGCTTCGCGATGGCCGCGCCGATCCCGCGCGCCGCCCCGGTGATGATCGCCGTCCGCTGCTCTGCCACTGCATCTCCCTGCGAGTTGGTTGCTGTCGAGTCGTGTGCTGTCACTCCTGTGCATACACCCGTGCGGCCGTCAGTCCTCCGGGCGGGCGGTGAGGACGGCGAGGGCGCCGACGGCCAGTGCCCAGCCCAGCTGCACCGGCACCCACACCGCCGACGGCGTGCCCACCAGCAGGGCGATGCCGAACGGCACGGTGCCCACCACGCCCAGGTCGGTCCCACGCACCAACGTCTGGCCCACCCCGGTGGGCACCGCGCCCATCGGGGTCGCCACCACCGGCCCCGACCAGTCCAGCTCCGGCCGGTAGCCGCCGCGCACCGCGGCACCGGCCCACGCCGGGGCGACCGCGACACCGAGCCCGGCCCACACGACCATCGCGCCCGTGCCCTGGCCGACCAGCGCGCCGGAGACGCCGCACACCACGACCAGCACGGCCAGCGGCACGACCGACCGCAGCCGGACGACGACGTCGGCCGAGAGCGGCAGCACCCGGTCCAGCGCCGGGGAGGCCTGCGCCCGCCGGCTGGGCTCGCCCAGCGCCACCGCCGCCAGCGCCCACCCCAGCACGGCGGCGACCGCGACCAGCGCCGGCAGGTTCCCCAGGCCGGACGTGCGGGCGGCCAGCACCGGCAGCGCCGCGCCCACCGCCAGCTGACCCCAGCGCCACGGCGACCGGGTGAGCACCACGAGGTCGGCGGCGAGCAGCGCCGACCGGGCACCGCGCACCCGCCGCCACCGGCGCGGCCGCCGGGGCGCCCGCGGTGAGCTGGCCAGCGCCCGGCCCAGCTCGCGGGTGTCCATCGAGAACGTCGAGGCGGTCGCGTACTGCACGATCTCCCCGCGCGCCCGCAGGTCGCCGGCGCGCAGCCGGCCCAGCCGGCGGTCGGCGGCGACCACCCCGAGCACCGCCAGCACCCCGGCGACGACGGCGGCGGCTGCCAGCGGCGTCCCGGTCGGCTGCACCGCCCAGCCGGACACCGGGCCGGCGTCGACCGCGGCCAGCACCGTCCCGGCGACCGCGGCGCCCACCACCGCCGAGCAGGCCAGCGCCCCTGCGGCGGTCGGCAGCCGACGGCCTCGGCCCGCCGCCTGCAGCACCACCAGCAGCCCGGCGCCGGCCGCGGTGAGCAGGGCCGCGGCGGACACCCCGACCAGCACGTCGGCCGCCGCGGGGTTGCTCGTCGGGGTGGCGCCCGGCACGGCGAGCAGCACCGGGACGACGACCACCGCGGCCGCCGTCGCCGAGATCAGCACCACCCGGAACAGCTCGCCGCGCAGCAGCCCCCGACGGTCGGCCGGCAGCGGCAGCCACCAGACGGCCGCGGCAGGGGTGGCGCTCACCGGGCCGAGCCGGGCGAGCACCCAGGCCAGCCCGGCGACCACCAGCACGGCGGCGACCAGCGAGGTGATCGCCCCGGGCAGCACCGCGGCTCCGGTGGCCGGCCGGGCGGCGATCTGGACGCGCAGGCTGGAGACGGTGCCGCCGACGACCGCGACCAGGACGCCCAGCGAGGTCAGCCAGCCCACCACGTCGCCGACCAGGCTCACCCAGCTGGTGTCGGCCCGCGCCGCTGTCGCCCGGCGGGTGACCCGGCGGACGGCGGCGCCGCTGAGCACCGGGGCCCCGGCGGTGACCGTCAGCGGTCAGCCCTCCGACAGCACGGCGACGGCCTCGTCGGGGGAGAGCAGCGGGCACTCCTCGTCGTCGACGACCAGCACCTCGTCGGCCAGGGTGCGGAGGAACTCCGGGTCGTGGCTGGCGAACACCACCGTGGCGCCGGCGGTGACGTCGTCGCGCAGCCGGGCGGCCAGTTGCCGGCGCATCCCGGTGTCCAACCGGCGCTCGGGCTCGTCGAGCACCAGCAGCCGGGCCGGGCGCACGAGCGCTGCGGCCAGCGCGAGCCGCCGCCGCTGCCCGGAGGAGACCGCCGAGGGCAGCGCCTCGGCCCGCTCGGCCAACCCGAACGCCTCGACCTCCCGGGCGACGACGTCCTCGGGGTCGGCCACGCCGTGTCCGCGGGCGGTGAGCAGCAGGTGCTCCACCCCGGTGAGCGCCGGGAAGAAGGCGTCCTCGTCGAGCACGGTGGCCACCTCGGCGCGGAAGGACGCCGAGCGCTCGTCGACCGGCTCCCCGGCGTAGCGCACCGTCCCGCCGAGCGGGGTGAGCAGCCCGACCAGGGTCTGCAGCACGGTCGACTTGCCCGCGCCGTTCGGTCCGACCAGGCCCAGCGCGGTGCCCGGCTGCACCGCCACGGTGACCGGGGCGCAGACCGGCTCGCCCGCGGCGTAGCCCACCAGCAGGTCGTCCGCCGCGAGCAACGCCGCCTCAGGCACCGGCCCAGGCGGCGTCGAAGAAGCCCACCTCCAGCTCCATGGCCCGGCGGAAGGCGGCCCGCACCGCGACGAGCTGCTCGTCGGCCGCGCCGGCGCACAGCTGGTCGAGCAGCCGCTCCAGGGTGGCGGCGAGCTCCTCGAACTCCGGCGCGGCGTAGGTGTCCACCCACTCCCGGTAGGGCCCGGCGGCGCGCGGGGCCAGCTGCTGCCCCAGATGGGCGTACAGCCGCATGCACGGGGTCATCGCGGCGCAGGTCAGCGCCGCGTCCCCCCGGCCGGCGGCGTCGAGCAGGAAGTCGACGTAGGCCGACGTCGCCGGCAGCGGCTGGACGTCGGCGAGGTCGATCCCCCACTGCTCCGCGTAGCCCGCGTGCAGCCGCAACTCCTCCTGCACGCCCGCCCGCAGGTCGGTGAGCACCGCGCGCACGCCGGGGTCACCGCTGCTCTCCGCCCCGAGCCGGTAGGCCCGGGCGAAGGCGTCGAGGAAGAACGCGTCCTGGGCGACGTAGCCGGCGAACCGCTCGCGGGGCAGCGTGCCGTCGGCGATCCCCTGCACGAACGGGTGCGCCAGCGCCGCCGCTGCCAGGTCGGCGTCGGCCGCCCAGAGGCCCGCCGCGACGCTCACGCCGCGCCCCCCGCCGTGGTGCCCATCGCCATGTCCCAGAACGCCACCTCGGCGGCGACCACCTCGGCGAACACCGCATCCGGGTCGGCGGCCGGGAACGCGTCGGCCGCCGCGGCGAGCCCGGCCACGTAGCCGGCGAACCCCGGCACGGTCCAGTGCTCGACGAACTCGCGGTACTGCGGGGCCCCGGGAAGGGCGCCGGACCAGGCGTCGAGGTAGGTGCGCTCGATCGTCCACAGCGCGGTCAGCCCGGTCGGGACGTCGGCGCCGTCCAGCCGGGCCAGCAGCTCGGCGTAGGCGGTGGTGGCCGACAGCGTCGGGGCCTCGAGGTCGAGCCCGCGGGCCGCGGCCAGCTGCTCGAACCAGGCCAGCTCGTCGACCAGCGCGACCAGACCGCCGGCCAGCACCGCCTGCGCGGGCCGGGGCGCCCGGGCCAGCAGCCGGGCCTGGAAGCGCAGCAGGTCGGCGACGAACCGGGCGTCCTGCACCAGCCAGGTCTCGAAGGCCGCCACCGGCACGGTGCCCTCGCGCACCCCGGTGAGGAAGGGGTGGGCGGTGGCAGCCCGCCAGGCGTCGGGGGAACGGGTCAGCAGCTCGTCGACCGGCACGACCGCGACTCTAGCCAGCCCGGCGACGCCAGCCGAGTTCCGAACGGGGTGTTCCGGACGAGGGGGTTCCCCGGCGGTGCACCCCCGCGCCCCGGTGGCCTACTGTGGCGGGCGTCATGGCCGATGCCATGTGCGGGAGCTCGGGCGGAACCGGGCTGAGAGGGCGGCTGAGCGCCGCCGACCGCTGGAACCTGACCGGGTAATGCCGGCGTAGGGAGCGACACCGTGAGCACCGATACCCCTCCGTCCCCTGTCACCGGGGACGCCCCCCTCACCCTCACCGAGGCGCCGCCGCGCACCCTCGGGCTGCGCGACGCGCTCGGCCTGTGGGGCAACCTCGGCGTCAGCCTGCTGCTGCCGGTGGCCGCGGTCTACGTGGTGCTGCCCGGCCGCTCGCTGGCGGTGACGATCGGCGCCATCGTCGTCGGCGCCCTCATCGGCGCGGCGCTGCTGGGCGCCACCGCTGCCGCCGGCGCCCGCGAGCAGGTGCCGGCGATGGTGCTGCTGCGCGGCCTGCTCGGCCGGCGCAGCTCCTACCTGCCGACGGCGCTGAACCTCGTGCAGTGCGTCGGCTGGGCCACCTTCGAGATCGTGATCATCGCCGAGGCCGCCTCCCGGGTGCTCGACGCGCCGCGCTGGCCGTTCGTCCTCGGCGCCGGGGTGCTGGCCACCGCGATGGCGCTGCGGCCGCTGGGCGTCGTCCGGGTGCTAGCCCGCTACGCGGTGTGGGCGGCGCTCGCCGCGCTGGTCTACCTCTACGTGCAGGTGCTCCGCGAGCCGCTGCCCGAGCTCGCCGAGGGCAGCGCCACCTCGTTCTGGACCGCCGCGGACATCGTCATCGCGCTGCCGGTCTCCTGGATCCCGCTGGCCGCCGACTACACCCGGCACGTGCGCAGCAGCCGGGCGGCCGGCCTCGGCGCGGGCCTGGGCTACGGCATCGCCACCGTCGTCATGTTCACCCTCGGGGTGCTCGCGCTGGCCGCCTACGGCAGCGCCGGGCTGGACGTCATCGACGCGCTGCTGGTGGTGCCGCTGGGCGCGCTGGCGGTGCTGCTGCTGGTGGTCGTCGAGCTGGACGAGGCGTTCGCGAACGTCTACTCGACCGCCGTCTCCGCGCAGAACGTCGTCGCCCGGGCCGACCGGCGGGTGCTGGCGGTCGCCGTCGGCGCGGTCGCCACGCTGCTGGCGCTGACCTTCGACATCGCCGCCTACGAGCCGTTCCTCTTCCTGATCGGCGCGGTGTTCGTGCCGCTGGCCGGGGTGTTCCTGGTGGCCTACTGGCTGCTGCCCCGCGGCGCCTGGAACACCTCCGACACCGCGCCGGCCCGCCTGGAGCTGCTGCTGCCGTGGCTCGCGGGATTCGTCGCCTACCAGCTCACCCTGCCCACGTACTTCGCCGGCCCGGGTGCCGGCTGGACGACGTGGTGGACCGAGCGGCAGACCGACCTGGGCATCGACCCGGCCAACGGCTGGTCCGCGTCGCTGGTCAGCCTGGCGGTGGCCGTGCTGCTCACCCTGGTCGTGCGGGCTCCGGCGCTGGTCCGGGGGCGCCGGCGGTGACCCTGGGACGGCTGCACGTGCTCACCGACGCCCACGGCGGGGCGGCGGCGCTGGCCGCGGTCGAGGCCGCCGTCGCCGCCGGGGCGCCGGTCGTGCAGGTCCGCGCCAAGGGCGGCACCGACCGGCAGCTGTACGAGTTCGCCCGCGCCGTCGTCGCCGTCTGCGCCCCGGCCGGGGCGACCTGCCTGGTCAACGACCGGGTCGACGTCGCCCTGGCCGTCGGCGCCGCCGGCACCCACCTGGGTGCCGACGACCTGCCGCTGGCCGCCGCCCGCCGGGTCGCCGGCCCCGATCACCTGCTCGGCGGCACCTGCCGCGACCCCGGGCTCGCCCGGCAGCTGGTCGCCGAGGGCGCCGACTACCTCGGCGTCGGCCCCGCCTGGCCCACCACCACCAAGACCGGGCTGCCCGACGCGCTGGGCCCGGGCGGCATCGCGGCGGTCGCCGCCGCGGTCGACGTCCCGGTGATCGCCATCGGCGGGGTGACCGCGGCGCGGGTGCCGGCGCTGCTGGCCGCCGGGGCCACCGGGGTCGCCGTCGTGGGCGCGGTCTCCGCCGCCGCCGACCCCGCCGCGGCGACCCGGGAGCTGCTGGCCGCACTGGACGCCGCCCGGTGACCGCCCCCGCCCCTGCCCGCCAACATGGCCATCTTGGCGGAGGTGAGGAGGCCGTGGGCGGTGACCGGGTGGACGTCGTCGTCGCCGGGGGCGGGCTGATCGGTCTGTCGGTGGCCTGGCGGGCCGCGCAGCGCGGGCTGTCGGTCACCGTCGTCGACGATGCACCCGGTGCCGGTGCCTCCGCCGCGGCCGCCGGGATGCTCGCCCCGGTCACCGAGGCGTCCTACGGTGAGGAGGCGCTGCTGCGGCTGTGCGTGGCGTCCCTGCAGCGCTACCCCGCCTTCGTCGCCGAGCTCCAGCAGGCCACCGGTCTCCCCGTGGAGCTGCGCACCGCCGGGACGCTGGTCGTCGGGTTCGACGCCGACGACGTTCGCCAGCTCGACGAGCTGCACGCCTTCCAGACCGAGCTCGGGCTGGCCGCCGAACGGCTCACCCCCCGGGAGACCCGCCGCCGGGAGCCCGCGCTCACCCCCCGGGTCCGCGGCGGGCTGGCGGTCGACGGCGACCACTCCGTCGACGGGCGCGCACTGCACGCCGCCCTGCTGGCCGCCGGCACCGCCGCCGGGGTGCGGCTGGTGCGCGACCGCGCCACCGAGCTCACCGTGGCGGCCGGCCGGGCCACCGGCGTCGTGCTGGCCGGTGGCGAGGAGCTGGCCGGCGGCACCGTCGTCCTCGCCCTGGGTGCGCACAGCGGGAGCCTGCCCGGCGTGCCGCCGCTGCCGGTGCGCCCGGTGAAGGGCCAGATCCTGCGGCTGGCCGGCGCGGGCGGGCTGCTGGGCGGCACGGTGCGGGCGCTGGTCCGCGGCCGGCACGTCTACCTGGTGCCCTACGGCGAGGGCCGGCTGATCGTCGGGGCCACCGTGGAGGACCGCGGTTTCGACGCTCGGGTGACCGCCGGCGGCGTGCACGAGCTCCTGCACGACGCGATCGAGGTCGTTCCCGAGGTCGCCGAGCTCGAGCTCACCGAGACGCTGGCCCGCTGGCGCCCCGGCACCGCCGACAACGCCCCCCTGCTGGGCGCCTCCTCGCTGCCCGGGCTGGTGCTGGCCACCGGCCACCACCGCAACGGGGCCCTGCTCACCCCGGTGACCGGCGACGTGATCGCCGAGCAGCTGACCACGGGCCGGCTGCCGGCCATCGCCTCGTCGTTCACCGCCGACCGGTTCGGGAGGACCGCGTGATCACCCTCTCCGTCAACGGCGCCCCCGCCGAGCTGCCCGACGGCGCCACCGTCGCCGACCTGGTGGCCCAGCGCGCCCCCGGCCACGACCGGGTCGCCGTCGCCCGCAACGGCGACGTCGTGCCGCGCAGCAGCTGGCCGGCGACGCCCCTCACCACCGGCGACACCGTCGAGGTGCTCGCCCCGACCGCAGGAGGCTGAGCGCATGAGCACCGCAGAGGAGCTGGGCGCGGCGCTGGCCGCCGAGGAGTCCGGCGACACCTTCGCCCTCGCCGGGGAGACGTTCCGCTCCCGGCTGCTGCTCGGCACCGGGGGCGTGCCCAGCCTCGAGGTGCTCGAGCGGGCCATCCGCGCGTCGGGCACGCAGCTGGTGACCATCGCCCTGCGCCGTGTCGAGGCCTCCGCCAGCGGCGCGATGCTGCAGGTGCTCGAGCGCTGCGGCGTCCGGCTGCTGCCCAACACCGCCGGCTGCTTCACCGCCCGCGAGGCGGTGCTCACCGCCCGGCTGGCCCGGGAGGCGTTCGGCACCGACTGGGTCAAGCTGGAGGTGATCGGCGACGAGCACACCCTGCTGCCCGACGCGGTGGAACTGGTCGACGCCGCCGAGCAGCTGGTCGCCGACGGGTTCCAGGTGCTCGCCTACACCACCGACGACCCGGTGCTCGGCCGGCGGCTGGCCGACGCCGGCTGCGCCGCGGTGATGCCGCTGGGCTCGCCGATCGGCAGCGGGCTGGGCATCCGCAACCCGCACAACATCGCGCTGCTGCGCGAGGCGGTCGACGTCCCGGTGGTGCTCGACGCCGGCATCGGCACCGCCTCCGACGCCGCCCTGGCCATGGAGCTGGGTTGCGACGCGGTGCTGCTGGCCTCCGCGGTCACCCGGGCCCGCGACCCGGAGCGGATGGCGCTGGCCATGCGCCAGGCCGTGGAGGGCGGCCGGCTGGCCCGCACCGCCGGCCGGATCCCCCGGCGCTGGCACGCCGAGGCCTCGACCCCGATGGCGGGGCTCCCCGAGCTGTGAGGCCCGGCCGGTGACGTCGCTGCCCCGCCTGCTGGTGCTCACCGACCGGAGCCAGTGCACCGCTCCGCTGGTGGGCACCGTCACCCTGGCGGTGGCGGCCGGGGCCCGCGCCGTGGTGCTGCGGGAGAAGGACCTGCCCGAGCCCGAGCGCGACCGGCTGGCCGACGAACTCGCTGCGGTGCTCGCCCCCGTCGGCGGGCTGCTCGTCCGCGCCGGCCGCACCGGCGGGCACGCCGTCCACCTGGCTGCGGCGGACCCGTTCCCGGTGCCGCGGCCGGCGCTGGTCGGGCGCTCGTGCCACGACGCCGCCGAGGTGGCCCAGGCCGCAGCGGAGGGCTGCGACTGGGTGTTCGTCTCCCCGGTCAACCCGACCGCCTCCAAGCCCGGGTACGGCCCGCCGCTGGGGCTCCCCGGTCTCGCGCGGCTCACCTCCGGCGCGCCACCGGTCTACGCGCTGGGGGGCATCGCCCCCGGCGACGTGGCCGGGTGCCTGGCCGCGGGTGCGCACGGGGTGGCGGTGATGGGCACGGTGATGCGGGAGCCGGCGGCCGTCCGGGAGTACCTGACCGCGCTGGGCTGAACCGCGGCCCCAGCCGGGCCGACCCGGGCGAGCCGAGTGGAGCCGTGCCACGGCGCGGCTCCAGGTCCGGGCAACCGGGTCGACCCGGGCGGTGGAGCCGTCGGTCCCGGTCGCAGCCGAGGCGCAGGGCAGGATCGAGGCGTGGCCTACCTGCTCCTTGCCTGCGCCATCGCCGCCGAGGTGGCCGCGACCTCGCTGCTCCCCCGCACCGCCGGGTTCACCGTGCCGCTGCCCACCGTGGCCGTGCTGGCCGGGTACGCGCTCTCGTTCGTGCTGCTGGCGCAGGTGGTGAAGACCGTCCCGGTCGCCGTCGCGTACGCCATCTGGTCCGGAGCGGGCACCGCCGCCGTCGCCGCGATCGGCGCGGCGTTCCTCGGCCAGCCGCTGTCCGGGTGGCAGGTGGCCGGCCTCGTGCTCGTCGTCGTCGGTGTGGTGCTGCTCAACCTCGGTGGGGCCGGGCACTGACGCCCGTGGGGCCGGTGTGACCACGGAACGTGTCCGTCTGATGACATGGCCGCTGTCCGGCGACCGGATGCCCTAGCGTCGGCCGAGGCCGGGTCGGGCACGACCCACGACCGCGATGAGATGTGGTTCACATTGGCTGGATGTTTGCCCGTGCCCGACCGAGCCAAGACAGTAGGTCGCCCGTCGAGCAGCCGACGGTCGGAGCGCGAGGAGACCGAGTGAGCGGCGAGCCGGCACGCCTGGCGTGGCCGTCGTCGCCACCCCCACCGGCCGCTGACGGCTGGACCTGGGAGCTCACCACGGTCGCCGAGCTGCCCCGGGTGCGCGCCGAGCTGCGCCGCGGGCTGGCCGCCCAGTCCGGCAGCGACGCCCGCGCCGAGGAGCTCGACGAGGCCGTCGTCCTGGCCTTCGACGAGATGGCCTCCAACGCCCTGCGGCACGGCGGCGGCGGGGTCCGCGCCCGCGTGCAGCAGACCCCGCGGGCCTGGCTGATCGAGGTGCGCGACTCCGCGGCCACCCGCCCGCCGCAGCCGGCCGTGGGCCGCGACCCGAGCCAGGGTGGTCTGGGGCTCTACCTCATCGCCGAGATGGCCGACGACCACGGCTGGCACCTGGCCGACGGCCAGAAGAGCGTCTGGGCACTGCTCCCGCGCGGCTGAGCCCCGCTCAGCCGATCGGCTCAGCAGACCTGCGGCACGACCTCCGGCCCGGCCTCCGGTGGGCGGGGCCGGTCCTCCGGGTGCAGCCGGACGGCGACCAGCGCGACGTCGTCCTCGGACCCGCCGGGCCGCATCCGCGCGACCAGCTGGTCGCAGAGCTCGGTGAGGGTCAGGTCGCCCAGCTCGGCGAGCAGGCCGGCCAGCCGGGCGACGCCGTCGTCCAGCGGCAGGTCCGGCCCCTCGACCAGCCCGTCGGTGTACAGCAGCACCGTGGCTCCCCGCGGCAGGGTGAGCACCTGCTCCTTGCGCGGGGCCGTCGGGTGGACGCCGAGCATCAGGTCCGCCCGCTCCGTGGCCAGCACCTGCACCGCGCCGTCGGGAGCCAGCACCATGAGCGGGGGATGCCCGGCGCTCGACCAGCGCAGCCGGGTCTCGCCCCGCCCGCGCTCCTCGGGGCTCTGCTCGAACCGCGCGACCGCCGCGGTGGCCAGGGTGTGCACCTGCAGGCCCTCGATGGCCCGGTCCAGGTCGCCGAGCACGCGCGCCGGCCCCCCGCTGGTGCTGTAGGCGATGCCGCGCAGCAGGCTGCGGAGCTGGCCCATCGCCGCAGCGGCCACCGTGTCGTGACCGACGACGTCCCCGATCGCGATGACGGTCGCCCCGTCGGGCTGCAGGAAGGCGTCGTACCAGTCACCCCCCACCTGGGCGGCGCGCACCGCGGGCACGTAGCGCACGGCGATCTCGGCGTGGTCGGGCTCCGGTGGCGCGGTGAGCATGCTGCGCTGCAGGTCCTCGGCCATCCGCCGCTCCTGCTCCTGCAGCGCCGCGCTGTCCAGCGCCAGGGCCACCCGGTCGGCGATCTCGCTGAGCGTCTCCTGGTCCCAGAGGTCCATCGGCTCGCGCGCCTCGCCGCGGTAGACGCTCAGCGCGCCCAGCACCCGGCCGCGGGCCCGCAGCGCCAGGGTCACCGCCGAGCGGGGCGCCAGCGCGCGGTAGGCGTCCCGGACCTCGCCCTCCGGCAGCCCATCGCCGACCGCGGCGTCCACGTCGGGCACGACCCGGGCGCCGCCGCTGAGCACCGCCTGCACCAGCGGCGCGGTGGAGTCCAGCGCTGCCAGCCGCAGCTCCGCGTAGCGTGCCGCGGCCGGGCGCAGGTCCGGGTCGGCGTGCCAGCTGGCGACGTCGTGCAGCCGGCCGTCCTCCTCCACGAGACTGACGATGGCCCAGTCGCCCAGCGCCGGGACGACGGCCCGGCTCAGCCCCTGCAACGCCTCCCCGGCGCCGCGGCGCTCGACCAGCGCCGTCGACAGGGCGTCGGAGACGCGGGCGATCAGGGCCAGGCGCTCCTCCCGGCGCCGGGCGGCGTCCTCGGCGCGGCGCCGCTGGGTGACGTCGAGGAAGTACACCGCCAGCCCGTCGGGGTCCGGCCAGGCCCGCACCTCGTACCAGCTGTCCAGCGGAGGCGGGTAGTACGCCTGGAACACCGTCATCTCGCCGGTCTCCGCGGCCGCCCGGTAGTGCACCTCGAAGTCGCTGCCGACCGCGGCGGGGAACAGCTCCCACACCTCGCCGCCGAACAGCTCCTCCCGCGGTCGCCCCAACAGCCGTTCCGCCTCCGCGTTGACGTAGGTGAACCGCCAGTCCCGGGACAGCGAGAAGAACGCCGCCGGCATCGACTCCAGCACCCGGGAGACCCGCACGTCGGCCATCCGGTCGGCCGTGGTGTCGTGCGCGGCGCCGAGCAGCCGGACCGCCACGCCGCGCTCGTCGCCGAGCGCCCGGCCACGGCCGCGGATCCAGCGGGTCTGCCCGGAGGGCAGCACCGCGCGGAACTCGGTGTCGTACACCCCGCACGTGTCCACCGCCGTCTGCAGCGCCGTCCGGACCCGCTCCACGTCGTCGGCGTGCACCCGCCGCAGGAAGGCCTCGATCGTGCCGGCGAAGTCGTCCCGGCCGTAGCCGAACATCGCCAGCAGCCGGTCGTCCCAGACGAGCCGGCCGCCGACCAGGTCCCAGTCGAAGCTGCCGATCCCGGCCGCGTCGATCGCCAGGTCCCAGCGCACCCGGCCGGTCTCCAGCTCGGCGGTGACCGCGGAGAGCTCCAACTCGGTGACCACCGGGTGGGCCAGCCGCTCGAGCAGCGCCACCTCCTCGGTCGACCACTCCCGCGGCTCGGGCCCGAACACCGCGAGCACGCCCACGACGTGCTCGCCCTCGGCGTCGAACAGCGGGACGCCGAGGTAGGTGGCGACGTCACCGGCCCGCACGGCCGGCAGCGCGGACAGCCGCGGGTCGGTGCGGACGTCGGGGTAGACGCGGGGTGCCCGGGCGGTGACGACCGTGCCGCCGAGGGTGTCGTCGAGCCGGCGCTGGGTGCCGACCTGCCAGACCGGGCGTCCGGCGGTGCCCACCACGGTCTGCACCTCGCCCGCGAGCGCCACCCCGGCCGACGGCGCCCGCAGCAGGGTGGCGGCGAGCTCGGTCAGCCGCTGCAGCCCGACCGAGCCGGCGGCGGCTGCCGTCCTGCTGCCGAGGGTGCCGTTCGGCTCCAGCGACGTCATCCTCGGTGGCCTCCACCCCCTCGCCGGCGCGGAGGCGGTGGCCTCCGTGCCGTCGCCTGATTCTGCCCGGTCCCGTCGGGGCAGGAAGGCGGGGGTGGAGTTCCCCGACCGTCCCCGCCTCCGAGCCGGGTTCCTCGCCCGGACCTGGGCGCGTCACCCCCGAGCCGGCCTCGCCGTCAAGGCCGCCGTCGCGGCGGCCATCGCCTGGGCGCTGGTGCAGCTGCTGCCCGGGCCTGCCGCCGACTACCCGTACTACGCGCCGATGGGTGCGCTGCTGGCCACCACCACGAGCCTGGCCGGCTCGGCCCGCGAGTCGTTCCAGACCGTCGCCGCGGTCGCCCTGGGCGCCGCGATCGCGCTGGTCGCCGACGCGGTGACAGCGCCGAACCTGGTCAGCATCGCCACCGTCATCGGGATCGGGGTGCTGCTGTCCGGCTGGAACCGGCTGGGCAGCGCCCGGACCTGGGTGCCCACCGCGGCCCTGTTCGTGCTGATCTTCGGCGACCGCGATCCGCTGGACTACGTCGCCGGGTACGTCGGGCTGATCCTGTTCGGGGCGCTGATCGGCATCGTGGTCACCGCCCTGCTGCCCCAGCTCCCGCTGGCACCGGCCCAGGAACAGCTGGCCCGGTTGCGCGACGTGCTGGCCGCTCAGCTCGCCGACCTGGCCGACGGCCTGGAGCAGGAGCACCCGCCCACCGAGGAGGAGTGGCGCCGGCGCACCCACACCATCGACCCGCTGCTGGCCCAGATGCGCACTGCCGTGCAGGAGGCCGACGAGGCCCGCAAGGGGAACTTCCGCGCCCGCCGCTACCGGCAGGACGCGCAACGGCAGTACGCGCAGGCCCGGGCGCTGGAGCGGCTGGCCCTGCTGGTGGAGGAGCTGACCGAGCTGCTGGCCGACACCGAGCGGGCCGACCGGGACCGGGTGACGCTGGGCCCGGCGCTGCGGCCCGCCGCGTCGACGGCGCTCTCCCGGCTGGCCGGGGTGCTGCGCTCGGTGGACGGCGGGGCGAGCGCCGCCGGCCCGGACGAGACCCGGGCCGCCTACGACGCGCTGCACCAGCTCGCCGACGCCCTCCGGAAGGCGCGGCGGAAGACCGACGACGACCTGTTCGCCGCCAGCAGCGTCGTGGTGGCGATCCGCCGGGCGCTGGCCGCCGTCGTGCCGCAGGAGCTGGCCGAGGAGGAGGCCCCGCGCTGAGCCGCCGTCGACCTCTTGCCGCAGTCGATCATCGGCGCGGGGCGGAGGTGCGGGGAACAGGACCGCGGAGGCCTCCGATGCCCCTCAGCGGCCGACCGCGTACCCCTGCATGCCGCGGGGGTTGGCCGCCGCCTTGAGCACGCCGGTCTCCGGGTCGATCGAGACCGCCGAGAGCCGGCCGAGCGACCAGGGGTCGGAGACGGTGACCGTGTGCCCGCGGCGGCGCAGGTCGGCGAGCACCCCCTCGCCGATCCGGGACTCCACCACCAGCTCGCCGGGGACCATCTCCCGCGGGTAGAACGACGACGGGAAGCTGGTGGTGTGCCAGGCCGGGGCGTCGATGGCCGCCTGCAGGTCCAGCCCGCCGTGCACGTGGGCCAGCCAGAAGCACAGCTGCCACTGCTCCTGCTGGTCACCGCCCGGCGTGCCGAAGGCCAGCGTCGGGACGCCGCCGCGCAGCGCCAGCGACGGGGTCAGGGTGGTCCGCGGGCGCTTGCCCGGCACGAGCGAGTTGGGCAGCCCCGGCTCCAGCCAGAACATCTGCGCCCGGGTGCCCAGCGGGAAGCCGAGGGAGGGGATGACCGGCGAGCTCTGCAGCCAGCCACCGGAGGGGGTGGCCGAGACGATGTTGCCCCAGCGGTCGACGACGTCGACGTGGCACGTGTCGCCGCGGGTCGTGCCGCGCGTGTCGACCGTGGGCTCCCCGACACCGGCGATGGTCCCGGCAGAGGGCCGCTCCGCCGCGGAGGTGTCGGTGACGAAGCGGGGCAGCCGCGGCGGGCGCCCACCGGGGGAGCCGGGCCGCAGCTCGGTGCTGGCCCGGTCGCCGATGAGCGCCCGCCGTTCGCTGGTGTAGGCGGCCGACAGCAGGTCGTCCACCGGCACGCTCTCCTCGTCGCCGTACCAGGCCTCACGGTCGGCCATCGCCAGCTTCGTCGCCTCGACGCTGGCATGCACCACCTCGGCGGTGTCGGCGTCTTCGGAGACGGAGGCGGACCTCCCCGCGCCCCCTGCCGGGAGGACGCCGTCCAGCATCGCGAGCGCCTGGAGCAGCGCCGGGCCCTGGGACCACGGCCCGGCCTTCGCGAGCGTCCACCCGCGCCAGTCGAGGGTGACCGGCGGCTCGTACGTCGGCTGCCAGCGGGCGAGGTCCTCACCGGTGAGGAAGCCGCGGTGCGGACGACCGGAGTCGTCCATGACCGGGGACCGGGAGAACTCGTCGATCGCCTCCGCGACGAAACCCGTGTACCAGGACGCCAGTGCCGCGTCGATCTGCGCCTCTCGGGAGGGTCCGCGCGCTGCGTCGAGCAGTCGGCGGTAGGTCGAGGCGAGGACCGGGTTGCGGAACAGGCGGCCGGCGGTGGGGGGTGCGCCGTCGGGGGCGAGCCAGGTGGCGGCCGAGGTAGGCCAGTGCGTGCGGAAGTGCTCGGAGACCGAGGCGACGGTCGCGGCGACCCGCGGGACGAGCGGGTGGCCGTGCTCGGCGTACTCGATGGCGAAGCGGAGGACGGCGTCCAGCGGCAGGGTGCCGTGGTCGCGCAGGAGCGTGAGCCAGGCGCCGATGGCGCCGGGCACGGTGGCGGCCAGCAGACCCGTCCCGGGCACGAGCCCGAGTCCGAGGTCGGCGAACGCCTGGGTGGTGGCCGCGGCCGGGGCTACGCCCTGGCCGGAGAGCACCACCGGCTCTCCCGCCCAGGTCCCGCCCGCGCCTCCGGCTGCCCGCGGGCTCCGGGCGAAGAGGATCGGGACCTCGCCCCCCGGGCCGTTGAGGTGCGGCTCGACCACCTGCAGGGTGAGACCCGCAGCGACCGCGGCATCGAACGCGTTCCCACCGGCCTCGAGGGTCGCCATGCCCGCGGCGCTGGCGAGCCAGTGCGTCGAGGCGACCATGCCGAAGGTGCCGGCGAGCTCCGGCCGCGTGGTGAACACGCAGCCACCCTAAGGAGGCGCGGGCGGGTGGCGCTGCGCGGCGGCGCTGCCGGGGTGCGCGGTGCCTCCCGGGCCGGCGTCGGCTCGTCCTCCTCCGGCGCGCGGTGGCGCCAGTCGGCGGGCAGCGCGGGGGAGCGCTCCTCGGTCAGGACGAGCGGCCGGGCGAGGGGCGGCTGCGGGCGGTTCCACGCCAGGTGCGCACCGTGCTCGCCACTGCCCCACGTGGCGGCCGCGCGGGCTGCGCCGCGCACCCGGGCCGCCAGGGCACGCAGCGGGGCGGTCACCCGGGGAGCCGGCGGCGCCAGGCGCAGCGGGGTGGTGAGCAGGTCGGTGCCGAAGTCGGTGGCGAAGGCGATCGCCGCCTCGAGCTCGGGGTCGACCGGCGCCGCGCGGCGCGGGGTGGCCGCCGGGGCCGGGGCCGGCCGCTGCGCGGCCGGGCGCGGCACCGGGCGGTCGACGCCGTCGGTGAGCCGGTAGACCCGCTGCGGCGGCCGGTTCCACGCCAGGTGCTGGCCGTCCGGTCCGGCGCCCCACCGCCCGGCCCGCTCCACCAGCGCCCGTGGCCGGCTGAGCAGCCCGCGGCGGACCGGGGCGGTACCCGGCCGGGCCTCGGCTGGGCCGCTCACCCGGAGCCCCAGGACACCGACCGCCAGGCCGACGGCCAGCCCGGCGGCCAGGTCGCTCATGCCGTACTCGTCGGGGCCGACCTGCCCGGCCCCGACGAGGGCCGCGTCGGGCCGTCGCGTGGGGTGACCGGTCAGGTGCCGGGTCGCCGTCACCGGCGCGCCGACCCGGGCGATGGCCGGCGCTGCGGTCGCGGCGGCCGAGCGGGCCGTCCGGACCAGCTGTGCGTCGTCCATGTCGTCCTCCGTGAAGTAGTCGCCGCGGCCGGGGAAGGGGCCGCGGACAAGGAGAAAGGTAGGGACGACGGCGCCTCCGGACCCGCTTCCGGGACGCCCCGGTCCGATCGCGTGACCGAACCGTTGCCGGCTCCCCGCGAACCGGCGGGTCACCGTCCCGGAGAGCGGCCACATGTCGACAGCCCTACGGGAAACCGCAGGTCAGGGCATCGATCGACGACGGAGCCGGTCGATGACCTCGGCGGTGACCGCGCCGTCCCGGCGTGTCGGGTGTGTCTGGTGGGATGGGCGGGTGACCGACCCCGCCCCGCAGCAGGGCTCCACGCCCACTCCACTGGTGATCGACACCGACCCCGGCATCGACGACGCCCTGGCCGTGCTGCTCGCGCTGGCCAGCCCGGAGGTCGACCTCCGGCTGGTCACCACGGTGCACGGCAACGTCGGCCTGGCGCAGACCACGGAGAACGCGCTGCGGGTGCTCCACCTGGCCGGCCGGTCCGACGTGCCGGTCGCCGCCGGCGCCCGCGACCCGCTCGTGGTGCCGGTGCCGCGGCGGGCCGGGCACGTGCACGGCGAGGCCGGGCTGGGCGGGGTGGACCTGCCGCCCGCACCGGTGGGGGTCGACCCGCGGCCGGCGGTGGTGGCACTGGCCGAGGAGCTGCTGGCCAGCCCCACCCCGGTCACGGTGGCCGCCATCGGGCCGCTGACCAACATCGCGCTGCTGCTGGCGGTGTACCCCGACGCCGCCGCCCGGATCGGCCGGCTGGTGGTGATGGGCGGCTCGGCGGCCCGGGGCGGGAACGTCACCGCCGCCGCGGAGTTCAACATCTGGGCCGACCCGGAGGCGGCCGCCGTCGTGCTCGGCGCGGGGCTGCCCACCGTGCTGGTCGGGCTGGACGTCACCCTCCCCACCGTGCTGACCGGGGCCGGCATCGCCCGGTTCGCCGCCGCCGGCCCGGTCGGTGCGCAGGCGGCGGCGATCCTGCGCCAGTACCTGGACCACGCCCGCGACGCCTACGGCACCGACGGGGTGGTGGTGCACGACGCGCTCGCCCTCACCGAGGCGATCGCGCCGGGCACGCTGTCCACCGTGCGCCGGGACGTCGTCGTCGACACCGGCCCGGGCGCCGGCAGGGGGCAGACGCTGGTCGACCGCCGCGCCCCGTCGACGGCCCCCTCGGCCGTCGCGGTGGCCGAGGGCGTCGACAGCGCGGCCGCCGTGGAGTTCCTGGTCGGCCGGCTGGAACGGCTGGCCCGGGGCTGAGCCCGGGCCGGCCCGCTCGTCAGCCCCGCTCGACGAGCCCTTCGGAGACCATCCAGTCCAGCGCCACCTCGGCCGGTTCCTCACCCTCGACGTCGACCCGGCCGTTGAGCTCGACCATCACCTCGTCGGTGAGCAGCGGGGTGATCTCGGCGAAGACGTCGGCGATCTCCGGGTACTCCTCGAGCGTCTCGGTGAGCACCTCCGGGGCGATGTTGTACGCCGGGAAGTAGCCGCGGTCGTCCTCCAGCACGGTCAGGTCCAGCGACGCGATCCGCCCGTCGGTGGTGTAGACCTCACCGAAGTTGCAGATGTCCCCGTTGTCGGTCGCGGTGTAGACCGCGCCGGTGTCCAGCACGCTCACGTTGTCCCGCGGCACGCCCTGCGGGTCGCCCAGCGGCATGCCGTAGAGCTCCAGCATCGGCTCGAAGCCGTCGACCCGGGTGGCGAACTCCGACTCCACGCAGAAGGTGCGCTCCTCCACCGGCAGCTCGGCGACGTCGGAGAGGGTGGCCACCCCACCGAGCTCGTCGACCGCCTCGCTGCGGACGGCGAAGGCGTAGGTGTTGTTCGCCTCCGCCGGCGGCAGCCAGGTGATCCCGTTCTCGGCGTCGGCGTCCCGGACCGCCTCCCACTGCTCCTGCTGGTCCGGGATGCCCTCGGGCTGGGCCAGGTAGTTGATCCAGGCGGTGCCGGTGTACTCCCACTGCATGTCGGTCTCGCCCTCGAGCATCGCCGCCCGGGCCGGCGCGGCGCCCGGGATGCCGCTGCGGTCGGTGACGTCGAAGCCAGCCGTCTGCAGCGCGATGACCGCGATCTTGCCCAGGATCAGCTGCTCGGTGAAGTTCTTCGCGCCCACGGTGATCGGGGCGCCGTCGACCTCGGCGATCGGCTGGATCTCGCCCGGCTCGGACGGCGGGGTGAAGCTGGTGGCGCTCTGCAGACCGCAGCCGCTGAGCAGCAGCACCCCGGCCCCGAGCGCGGCCACGGACCTCGTCGGTGTGCGCATCAGAGTCCCTTCGGTCGGGCGACGTGCTCGACGACCCGGCCCAGCCAGTCGACGGCGAGCGCGAGCAGGCCGACCAGCACGCCGCCGCTGATCAGCAGCGAGTTGAGCGACAGCGTGATGCCGGTGTTGATCAGCACACCGAGGCCGCCGCCGGAGATGAAGGTGGCCAGCGTGGCGGTGCCCACCAGCAGCACCAGCGCCGTCCGGACACCCGCGAGCATGACCGGGACGGCCAGCGGCAGCTCGACCTTCCGCAGGACGGCGGCGCCGCTCATGCCCATGCCCCGGCCGGCCTCCACCAGCCGGGCGTCGACGCCCTGGATGCCGACCATGGTGTTGCGCAGCACCGGCAGCGCCGAGTAGATGACCAGCGCCGCGATCGTCGTCCAGAAGCCGAAGCCCAGCCAGATCGCCAGCAGCACGAACAGGCCGATCGCCGGAGCGGCCTGCCCGATGTTGGCCACGGTGATCACCAGCGGCGTGAACCGGCGCAGCGCGGGGCGGGTCAGCGCGATGCCCAGCGGGATCGCGATGGCCAGCACGATGACCGCGGCGACGACGGTCAGCGCCAGGTGCCGCAGCACGCTGTCCCACAGCGTGGCCGCGCCCAGCTGCCGGGCCTCGGTCTCGGTGAGCGTGGCGGTGGTGCGCCACAGCAGGAAGGCGGCGATGCCGACGACGACCAGCACCGGCTGCACGGCCAGCGCGCGCCAGCCACCGCGCGCCTGTTCCGGAGCGGTCGCGTCGCGCGCGTCCCGGCTGGCGCTCTGCGCCGCCTCGGGACGGCGCAGCGGGTCGGGGCGCTGCCCGGTGTCCGACTGCTGCGCGGCGGTCATCCGCTCACCTCGTTCCGGGTGCGCTGGATGCGGTCCATGATCGTCTCGATGGAGACGACCCCGGCCAGGCTGTTGTGCCGGCCGACCACGACGGCGCCGCCCTGGCTGGCCGCGAGCATGGTGTCCAGCGCGTCGTTGAGCGTCGAGCCGAGGCCGACGACCGGCAGCCGCTCGTCGACGGTCGCCGGCAGCGTCGACATCCGGCTGACCTCGGCCACCGTCGGCCAGCTGATCGGCCGGCCACGCCGGTCGAGCACCACCACGAAGTCGTCGCCGGCGGCCCGGGCGCGGGCCACGGCGTCGGCGGCGTCGTCGCCGACCGAGGCGGTGGTGACCGGCCGCAGGTCCAGCTCGTGCACCCGGGTGAGGGTGAGCTGCTTGAGGGTGGCGCCGGCGCCGACGAAGTCGGCCACGTACTCCTCGGCCGGCTCGGCCAGGATCGCCTCGGGGGTGTCGTACTGGACGATCCGGGCGCCGACGTCGAAGACCACGATCTTGTCGCCGAGCTTCACGGCCTCGTCGAAGTCGTGGGTGACGAAGACGATCGTCTTGCCCAGCTCCTCCTGGATCCGCAGCAGCTCGTCCTGCAGCCGCTGGCGGGTGATGGGGTCGACGGCGCCGAACGGCTCGTCCATCAGCAGCACCGGCGGGTCCGCGGCCAGCGCGCGGGCCACGCCGACGCGCTGCTGCTGACCACCGGAGAGCTCCTTGGGGTAGCGGTCGCGGTAGACCTCCGGGTCCAGTCCGACCAGCTCCAGCAGCTCGTCGATGCGGGCGGTGACCCGCTCCTTGTCCCAGCCCAGCATCCGCGGCACCATGCCGACGTTCGTGCCGACGGTCATGTGCGGGAAGAGCCCACCGGCCTGGATCACGTACCCGATCCGGCGGCGCAGCTGGTCGGGGTCCTGCCGGGTGACGTCCTCGTCGCCGAGGTGGATGCTGCCGCCCGTCGGCTCGATCAGCCGGTTGATCATCTTCAGCAGCGTGGTCTTCCCGCAGCCCGAGGGGCCGACGAACATGACCGTCTCGCCGGCCGGGATCTCCAGCGAGACGCCGTCGACGGCGGGCTTGTCCTGGCCCGGGTAGCGCTTGGTCACGCCGTCCAGCCGGATGGCGACGCCGCTGACCCGACGCTCGCCAGAGGTGGGGGCGTCGCCCGCCTGGGCGGTGGCGCCGGCCGGGGTGCCGGCGGGTGTCGTGGTGTCAGGCACGGATCCCCCTGGGGGTGGTGAGGCGACCCAGCAGCAGGAGCAGCAGGTCGAGGACGAGGGCCAGGACGACGATGGCGATCGTCCCGGTGAGTGCGGAGTTCAGGGCGTTCGCGCCGCCCAGCCGGGAGAGCCCGGTGAAGATGAAGCCGCCGAGCCCGGGGCCGAGCACGTACGCGGCGATCGCCGCGATGCCCATGACCATCTGGGTGGAGACGCGGACCCCGGCCAGGATCACCGGCCAGGCCAGCGGGATCTCCACCCGCAGCAGGGTGGCCAGCCGGCTCATCCCCATGCCGCGCGCCGACTCGATCAGCGCCGGGTCGACCCCGGCCAGGCCGACGACGGCGTTGCGCAGCACGGGGAGCGCCGCGTAGAAGGTCACCGCGATCACCGCGGGGGCGATGCCGAAGCCGAAGGGCGCCAGCAGGATGCCCAGCAGGGCGAACGCCGGGATGGTCAGACCCACCGCCGAGAAGCCGTTGGCCACGCCGGTGGCCCGGGGGCTGCGGTAGACCAGCACGGCCAGCACCAGGGCGATGAGCGAGCCGAGCACGACGCACTGCACGACCAGGCTGACGTGCTGGAAGGCCTGGAAGGCGATCTGGCCTCGCCGGTCGAGGACGTAGTCCCACATCCGGTCTGTCTCCTCCTCTGCGGGGTCGCGCTGCGCGGGCGGCAGGACCCGTCGGAACCGGTCGGTCGCGCGCACCGGCGGCGGGTGGGCCCGACCGCGTCCTCGGCGATGCACTGACCTCGGAAAACGGCCGTCCTCAACGGTCACACACCCGGCACGGCGATGCGACTCGTGGGTCATGACGATGCTGTGCCGGCGCGCAGGCCGGCACCCACTGCCCCCATCGGGCGACGACCCCGGGCGTGGCCTGGCCGGACCGTGTGCGGGGAGCACACGATCGGTCCTGTACACACGGCAGGTGCCGCGCTGGTCGAGCGCACGGTGGAGCGGCGCACGGTCGTGGTCTCGAGGAGGGGTCATCAAGACGGTCAGGTCGGCTGCCGAGGCGCCGTTCGAGGTGACCCTGACGGACGGGGCGCAGCCCGGTCAGGTCGTCGCCCGGGTCCGTGGCGAGCTCGACGCCGCCAGCAACCCGCTGCTGCAGCAGACCCTGCTGCGCGCGCTGCGCAACGCCGAGCGGCTGCTGACCATCGACCTCTCCGGGGTGACTTTCTTCGGTTCGGCGGGCGTCACCGCGCTGGTCTGGGTCAGCCAGCACCGGGAGGCAGCCGGCAAGCACGTGACGGTGGTCGCCACCAGCCGGGTGGTCACCGGCCCGCTGGAGCTGACCGGCCTGCTGGAGCGGCTCGACGTGGAGGGAATGCCGCCCGGCTGAGACCCCCACCGTGCACTGCGGAGCGTGATCGGCCACCATGGACCGCGGCGGAGGACCCGGCCGGCGAGAGGACCCGACGTGAGTGGACTGGTGTGGCCATCGGCCCCGGTCCCGACCGAGGACGGCGACGTCTGGCGGTGGGAGCTGCCGACGGTGCACGACGCCTCGCGGGTGCGGATGGACCTGCGGGCGCGTCTCGCCCACCCCTCGCTGGCCGCCCGGTCGACGGAGGACGCGCGGGAGGGCCTGCTGCTGACCTTCGAGGAGCTGTCGTCGAACGCCCTGCGGCACGGAGGCGGCGCCGTCGAGGCGCTGATCGTGGCGCTGCCCACCGGCTGGCTGATCCGGCTGACCGACGGCGCTCCCGACGCGCCGCCGCGGCCGGCGATCGACCGCGACCCCGCGTTCGGCGGCATGGGGCTGCCGATGGTCGCGCAGCTGTCGGTCGACTACGGCTGGTGCAGCGAGTCCGGCCGCAAGCACGTCTGGGCCCGGCTGCCCTCCGGTCTGGCGACCGCCTCGGTGCCCCGGCCGCGCAGCTCCTCCGGCCCCGCGTCCTAGCCCGCCCGGACCACCTCGACGACGGTGAAGCCCTCGTCGGTGCTCGGCGGGGTCAGCCGCTGCCGTGCGGCGTACACGCCGACCAGCGGCACCCGGGCCCGCCCCTCCCGAGCCTCGTTGCGCGCCAGGCAGGTCCCCAGCGGGGTGTCCAGGAAGACCGCCCGCGCCGGGACCCCGGCCGCCCGGGCCAGCGCGACCAGCGGTACCCGCTCGGCCGGGGAGGGGTTCGTGTTGTCGACGACGACGCTCGCGCCCCCGGCCAGCAGCTCGGCGACCACCCGCTGCTGACGCGCCTCCCGGTGCCGGGCCCGCGGCCAGTGGTCCTTGCTGACCACCTCGTGGCTGCCGGCCAGGTGCGCGGCCACCCAGCTGGACTTGCCCGACCCCTGCAGGCCGACCATCACCACCAGCTCCTGGTCGCTGCCGCTCACCCGGTCATCGTCGCGCGGTTGGCGGCACCTCCGCCCGGGCAGGGTGGAGCAGCTGCCCGCGACCCGAGGAGGCCCCCGTGTTCCCCGCCGAGAACATCCGCGACTGGCGCACCATGAACGTCGTCGACCCCGACGGCCACAAGATCGGCACGCTCGAGTCGGTGTACGTCGACACCACCACCGACCAGCCGTTCTTCGCCGCGGTGATGACCGGGATCATCGGCCGGCGTCAGCTGACCTTCGTGCCACTCACCGGCGCCACGGTCAGCCCGGAGCACATCCGGGTCACCGTCGCCAAGGACCTGGCCAAGGACGCGCCGTCCATCGACACCGACGGTGAGCTGACCGCCGAGCAGGAGCCGGACGTCTTCGCGCACTACTCGCTGCCCTACACCCCCGGCGTCCGCCGGCTCGCCCGCCGCTGACGCCGGCGGCTCCGGGGTCAGCCGGCTCGCGCGGCCTTCGCCGCGGTCGAGAGCAGGTGGTCATGTGGCGATCATGCGCGTCGCACTAGCCCAGCCCCACCAGCTGGCCCACGAGGGCGCGGACACGGGTCTGTTGGGCCGGGAGCCGGCTGGCGCGGGCTGCGCCTGGCGAACCAGGCCGCCCGAACTGCTGGCGCAGCACCTCCGCCGCCGCGGTGCCGGTCGGCCCGGACGGCCACTCGGCAGCCGTGACGCCAGCAGCCAACGCAGCCTCCAGCAAGCGCCACAGATCCACCGCGTCTCGATCGGTGAGACGCCCGGCGTAGGCGTACGCCTTCAGGCAGATCGCCGAAACAACGTCAGGGAGCAGCACGTCCGTGACCACCTCGTGCCCGGAGGTCAAGCGCACCTCGGCAGTGACCAGCGAGGCTGGCCGCGCGAGGGCGAGGCTCAGTCCCGGGATCTCGTCGACGACCAGGTCACCATGCGTCTGGTTGGGCAGTAGCCGGCCCTCGTAGGAGGGAGCGAGCACATCGACGACCAGGTTCCAGCTGGGGGCGTCCTCTGCCGCGTCGAGTGCGGGAAGTGTGTGCTCCCGGATGAACCTGTTGCCCTTCTCCTGGGAGTAGCCGTACCGGAGCAGCGCTTCGAGCAGGCGCGGGTCGGCGATCACCGGGTACTCCGCGCCGAAGTCGGCGTCGGCAGTCTCGCGGGGCGGCACCAGGTGGCTGACGCCGTGCAAGGCGACGAGCAAGCTGACGGCATTGCCGCCGACGAGCCGGTACTCCACGTCGAGTTCAGCGGCGATCGCCGCGAGGTCGGCGGCTGCCAGGAAGGCGGCGTCACCGGCGCGACTGGCAGACGTCAGGACCAGATGCGGTGTGCTCACTGCTGCGCGGCCTCTGGTTCTGTCGCGCGGGCTCGGAGCACCGGCCGGAGAGCGGCGACGGCCTGGTCGGTGTCCGATCCGGGTGCGCGCTGCAGGTCCCATAGCACTTGCATGCCGTCGGCGAGCGGTAGCCCGCCATGTGAGGTCAGGCCCCCTCCGGTCGCCCACACGCCGGGATCGGCGGGAACGATGAGCTCCAGGGTGGCCTCGTCGGGCCCCGACGGGGTCAACCCCACGGTGGTGAGGTCGACGGCGGGATGGCCGCCGACCTCGGCGTAGACAACGGCGCGAGTCGGATGCCGCCACGGGGCAAGCAGGTCGGCGGCGACGTCTCCGGACACCGCCACCGGCACGTCTGCGCGTCGCAGCGCGGCGGCAACGAGGCGAGCCTGCTCAGGCACGTCGGAGAAGCCGTACCAGTAGGTTGTCAGGCCATCAGGGCCTGGATAGCGGCCCAGCCACC
The DNA here is from genome assembly GCF_054050915.1 of Modestobacter sp. SYSU DS0875. Classification (NCBI taxonomy): domain Bacteria; kingdom Bacillati; phylum Actinomycetota; class Actinomycetes; order Geodermatophilales; family Geodermatophilaceae; genus Modestobacter; species Modestobacter sp. SYSU DS0875. The sequence continues at coordinate 57,404 of NZ_JBJHAH010000009.1, forward strand.
AGTCAGCCAGGCCATCCCAGTCAGCCACCGCCCAGCGGGGACGTCCGTTCACCGTCATCCGGCGGACCAACTTCGCGTCGACGAGTCCAGCCAGCGTCTGGGACACCCGGCCCTGCGACACCGCAGCCCGCGTCGCCAGTTCGACCTGGCTGGCCACTCCTCCGCTGAGCAGCTGACGGACAGTCGTCAACGCGCCCCACGGGCGTTTGCCCGGGCGGGTCGGCGCAGCGGTCGGTCCTGTGCGCGGAGCCTGAGCGGCGATCTCGACGGTCCGGGTCGGCATGAGGATGCGACCCCGGACAGGCTCGCGGCGCCGCTCGTCGGCCACCAGGACCGAGATGCCGGCGGCCTCGGCCGCGTCCAGAGCCGCGGGGCTGGCGCCGGGCACGACCAGCAGCAGCGCCGAGTCGCGCCCGGCCCCCACCACGGCATGGTGCACGTGGCTGGGCAGCAGCGGAGAAGACCGCCGCTGCACGACGGCGACGACCCGGTCGGTTCCGCCGTCGCCGGAGCTCAGCTCGACCTCCGACGCGCTCAGCGGCCTTACCGTGAAGCCCGCGGCCAGCAGGGCTGACCAACCTTCCGGCGGTATTAGCATTACTCGTTCCTCCTAGATAATGCTAATAGTGCCAACCGGAGGCTGTCTGACACCAGGCCTGCACCGAGGGTGCCTTCAAGCATGCCGTGAGGAGGTCGCCCGTCGCCGTATGCCGGCGATGCGGTGGCGCGGGTAACGACGGCCCTGCGGGGAGCTCAGTGCCGACCCCGTGCACCTGCTCACCGTGCGAGCCCGGCTCGGCAGTGTCAGCCGCGGCGGGCGAGGAAGGAGCCGGCGGCCTCGCGCAGGTCCTTGGTCGGCCGCAGCCATGCGCCGTCGACGGGCAGGGCGTCGAGCCGCACGCGGTCCAGCGGCGCGGCGAAGGCGCCCGGCACGTCCTCGATGTCGATGAACTGCAGCAGCTCGGAGCTGATCGCGTAGCCGGCGACCTCGCTGAACGCGACGACGACGACCTCGGTGCCGGCGCGGGCGAGGTCCTCCAGCGGCTCGGCGAAGTTGCGCCCGTCGCCGGAGAAGACCACCAGCCGGCGCAGCTGGTGGCTGTGCGCGCGCACGCTGATGTGGTCGAGCATCGACTGGTCGATGTCGTCATCGGCCTGCAGCTTGGGCCGGGCGAAGACCGCGTAGCCGAAGCTGCGCAGCGCCTCCACCCAGCGCTGCAGGGTGACGGCGTGCTGCGGCGGCACGTTGGCGAAGACGCAGGCCTCGACCTCCGGCGGCACCGCGGCACCCGGGTCGTCGGCACCGTCGACGAACCAGGCCGCGATCGCGTCGAACCGGGGCCGGGACGCCGCCGTCGGCCGGGCGCCGATCACCGTCGCCAGGGTCATGTCGATGTTGGGGGCGTCCCAGACCAGCAGGTCCAGCGCGGGGCGGTCGTCGTCCGCGGAGAACCGGTCGGCCGGCTCGGTCTGCACAGCTGCGTCAACGGTCACAGGGGCAGTGTGCCGAACCGGCGCCGGCGACGGCGCACCCGCCGGGGCGGTCGCCCGCCGACGCCGCCGCAGCCGGCCGTCCTCGCTCACGCCGGCACCACCGCGGCCCGCTCGACCAGCGCCCGCACCGGGGTGCCCGCGGGCAGCGTGCCCAGCACACCGCCCCAGTCGCCGCCGAGCCGGCTGGCGCAGAAGGCGTCGGCGACGACGGCGGGCGCGAACCGCAGCAGCAGCGACGCCTGCAGGCACAGCGCGAGCCGCCCGGCGATCCGCCGGGCCCGCAGCGGCAGCTGGTCGGGATCGGCGAGCTCGGCGGCCAGCGCGCCCAGTGCGGCGTCGTACCCGGGGTCGGCGCCGCGGGCCAGGTCGAGCTCGGCGGTGACCGCGGCCAGCGCGGCCGACCCTGCGCCCAGGGTGCGCAGCACGTCCAGCGCGATGACGTTGCCCGAGCCCTCCCAGATGGAGTTCAGCGGCGCCTGCCGGTAGAGCCGCGGCATCCCCGACTCCTCGACGTACCCGTTGCCGCCCAGCACCTCCAGCGCCTCGGCCACCACGGTCGGGGTGCGCTTGCAGACCCAGAACTTGGCCACCGCGCCGGCCAGCCGCAGGTAGTCGCGCTCGCCGGCGTCCTGTGCGGCGGCCAGCCGGACGCCGAGGGCGGTGGCCGCCTCGCTCTCCAGCGCCAGATCGGCGAGCACGTTCTGCATCAGCGGCTGGTCGGCCAGCAGGCCGCCGAACGCCGACCGGTGCCGGGCGTGGTGCACCGCCTGGGTGAGCGCCGCCCGCGTCGTCGCCGCCGACCCCAGCACGCAGTCCAGCCGGGTGGTGGCGACCATCTCGATGATCGTCGGCACGCCGCGGCCCGGTTCCCCGACCAGCCACCCCGTCGTCCCGTCGAACTCCACCTCGCTCGAGGCGTTGGCGCGGTCACCGAGCTTGTCCTTGAGCCGCTGCAGGCCGAACGCGTTGCGCTCCCCGCCGGGCAGCACTCGCGGCACCAGGAAGCAGGACAGCCCCTCGTCGAGCTGGGCGAGCACCAGGAACAGGTCGCTCATCGGCGCGGAGGTGAACCACTTGTGCCCGGTCAGCGACCAGCTGCCGTCGCCGTTCGCGGTGGCCCGGGTGGTGTTGGCCCGGACGTCGGAGCCGCCCTGCTTCTCGGTCATCCCCATGCCCGCCACCAGGCCGCGCTTGGTCCACGGGTCGGTCAGCCCGAACTCGTAGCTGCGGCTGGTGAGCCCCGGTTCCAGGGCCGCGGCCAGCTCGGGGGCGGCCCGCAGCGCCGGGACGGCGGCGTAGGTCATCGTCACCGGGCAGCCGTGGCCGGCCTCCACCTGCGTCCAGCCGAGGTAGCCCACCGCGCGGCGGACGTGCGCGTGCGGGCGGTCGTCGACCCAGGGTGCCCCGGCCAGGCCGTGCCCGACCGCCGCGCCCATCAGCTCGTGCCACGCCGGGTGGAACTCGACCTCGTCGACGCGGTGCCCGTACCGGTCGTGGGTGCGCAGCCGGGGCGGGTGCTCGTTCGCCAGCCGTGCCCACTCCTGGGCCTGCTCGCTACCGGCCAGCGCCCCCAGGTCGGCCAGCGAGGCGAGGGTGGCGGCGTCGGCGTGGCGCAGGCAGGCCTCGACGAGCGCGGCGTCCCCGGCGATCGGGTCGTGCCCGACCAGCGGCGGCGCCTGGTTGGTCACCTCGTGCGTGGCGCGCATGCCCGGCACGCTACGAGATCGGGGCCGCGCCCACGGGATCAGGAGAGCTGATCCTGCGTGCTCCTGGCTCGGTTCAGGGGGTGAGCCAGGAGCATGCACGGTGATCTCTCCTGATCCCGGGCGCAAGCGGTCAGGCGCTCAGCTGCGCACCAGGCCGTGCAGGGCGACCAGGGCGGCCGGCGCGTAGCCGAGCACCAGCGGCAGCGGCCCGCGGACCCGCAGCCCGGTCGTCGTCCCGCCGTCCGGGCCGGCGGAGACCCAGTGGGTCAGCGTCAGCCGGGGCGCGCCGACCTGCACCGTCCAGCGCCACCGCCGGGTCGCCTCGTCCACCTCGTCGACGACGAACGGCAGCGAGACGCCGAGGGGGCCGCGCACCCGTCCGGTCACGCCCTGGGCGATCCGCCCGGCGTCGGTGACCACCCCGGTGATCTGCGGGGCCCAGCTGGACCAGCGGGCGGGGTGCAGGTAGCGGTCCCACGCCTCCGCCGGGTCGACCGGGCCGGTGGCGTGCAGCGTCAGCGTCGTCACCGCTCCCTCCTGCCCGCTGCGTTCCACGTGGAACCCCGGCGGTGGCGGCCCACCCGCCGTCGGCAGGATGACGCCGTGCCCGACGTGCCCGCCCTGCGCCCGATGACCGCCGACGACTGGCCCGCCGTCGAGGCCGTCTGGGCGGCCGGCATCGCCACCGAGCTGGCGACCTTCGAGATCGCCACGCCGTCCTGGGCGGAGTTCGACGCCTCCCGGCTGCCCCGCCACCGGCACGTCGCCGTCGACGGCGACGTCCTGCTCGGCTGGACGGCGTGCACCCGGGAGTCGACCCGGGACGCCTACGCCGGCGTGGTCGAGCACTCGGTGTACGTCTCCCCCGCCGCGCAGGGCCGCGGGGTCGGCGGGGCGCTGCTGCAGGCGCTGATCACCTCCACCGAGGCGGCCGGCATCTGGACGATCCGCGCCGGCATCCTGCCGGCCAACACCGCCAGCATCGCGCTGCACGAGAAGCACGGCTTCCGGGCGGTGGGCACCCGGGAGAAGGTCGGCCGGCGGATCACCGACGGCGTGGCCAGCTGGCACGACGTGCTGCTCATGGAGCGTCGCAGCCGGGTGGTCGGCTGGGTGGGCTGAGCCCCTCAGGCCGGCGGGCCGCCCAGCAGCAGCTGCCGCAGCAGGTGGACGGCGAGCGTGCCGGTGCGCTCCCGGACGGCGCCGCGGTTGCCGCGCAGTCGGTCGGAGTAGTCCAGCGCGCCGGTCGGGCCGACGACGGCGATGTGCACGGTGCCCACCGGCTTCTCCGGCGTGCCGCCCCCCGGGCCGGCGATCCCGGTGACCCCGATGCCGACGTCGGCACCGAACCGGGCCCGCGCCCCATCGGCCAGCGCGCGGGCGACCTCGGGGCTCACCGCACCGCCCACCCCCAGGGTGGCCGCCGGCACGTCGAGCAGCTGCTCCTTGGCGCTGTTCGCGTAGGCGGCGACCCCGCCCAGCACCCGGGCCGAGGCACCGGCGGGTGCGGTGAGCCGGGCGGTGAGCAGCCCACCGGTCTCCGACTCGCCCACCGCCACCGTCCAGCCCCGGTCGTCCAGCGCGCGGGCGACGAGCTCGTCGACGGTGGGGCCGTCGCTGAACAGCGTCGCGCCGAAGTCCGCGGTGACCGCCGCGACGAGCCGCTGGTACGCGTCCTCGGCGTCCGGTGCGTACCGGGTGACGATCTCCAGCTCGCCGTCGCGCAGGCAGGTGGTCACCTCCAGGTCGGCCAGCTGGTCCTCGACCCGGCGCAGGGTGGCGGCCAGCTCCGACTCCGGCGTCCGCCACAGCCGCAGCGTGCGCTGGCGCAGCTCGGTGGCGCCGGCCAGCGCGCGGCGCACCGGCTCGGCGGCGAGCGCGGCCGGCCACATGGCCTGCAGCTCCACCGGCGGGCCGGGCAGCACCAGCACCGGCGGCCCGCTGCGGCCGTCGGCCACCGGGACGACCAGCCCCGGCGCGGTGCCCACCGGCTCGAGCACGGTGGCGCCGGCGGGCACCATCGCCTGCTTGGCGATCCCCGCTGCGGCCGACTCGGGGTCGGTGTCCCAGCCGCGCCGGGCGGTCAGCTCGGCGACGACGGCGGCGATCCGCTGCTCCAGCGCGCGGTCGAGCGCCGACGGGCGGCCCTGGAACACACCGACCTCGGCCGCGGTCAGGTCGTCGGCGGTGGGGCCGAGCCCGCCGGTGGTGATCACCAGGTCGTTGCCCCCGGCGAGGAAGGCCAGCGCCGACCGCAGGTCCTCGGGCCGGTCACCGACGACGACGACCGACCCGACGTCGACCCCCTGGCCGCGCAGCGCCTCGGCCAGCCACGGGCCGTTCCGGTCCGCGACCCGGCCGGTGAGCACCTCGGTGCCCGTGACGACGATCCCCGCGCGTGCAGCCACGGCCCGACCTTAGGTCCCGCCCACCTGGCCGGCCGCCCGGGTGGGCGCCGCTACGGTTCGACGGGCGCCCCGCCTGGCTGCCGTGCCCGACGCCTGCTCCCTGGAGGACCGATGAGCCAGCCCCATCCGCCGATCCCCGAGCCGCAGCCGGCCGACGGGCTGCCGGACGACGATCCCCGCACCGAGTCGATCCTGCTGCCGCCCAGTCAGCGGCAGACCGAGCAGCCCCCGCCCGTGCCCGGCCCGGCGACCGGGCCCGCCCCGGCCTGGACGCCGGCGGCGGGGCAGGCCGCCGCGGACCCGACGAGCTCCCCCGACGCCGAGCCGGCGGCCCGCGGGCAGGTCCCGGCCAGCCAGCCCACCGGGCCGGTGGACTTCCTCCCCGGCTTGGGCGCGCGGCCGGACGACGACCGGGCCACCACGGGCAGCAGCGCCGCCGGTCCGCAGACGATGGTCGGCGCGCCGGCGGTGCCCGGGCCGTCCACCGCCCCGCGGCCCACACCGGGGCCGTCGGCCGCCGACGACGGCGGTGAGCGCGGCCGCCGGGGGGCCGCGGCGGGCCGGGCGGCGCTGGGCGCCGTGCAGCGGGCCGGTGGGGACCGGACCGTCCTCGGCGCCCTCGGCCTGGGGGTCCTGGGGTTCGTGCTGCTCGAACTGGGGCTGGCACTGGACTTCGGCATCGAGTCGGTCTGGGAGGTGACGCCGACGTGGTCGGCGTTCGCCACGGTCGCCGCCCTGGTGGCGCTCGTGCCGGGGCTGCGCCGCCTGGCCGGGGACCGGCTGGGCGCGCGGACGGCGTGGCGGGTCGGGGCCGGGGGGGCCGCGGGCCTCGCCGTGTTCTGGGTTCTCGTGGCGCTGCCGCTGGTGGCCAGTGACCGGGGCTTCCTGCTCACCGCCGCCCTGGCCGCGGCCGCCGGCGCGGTGTGGCTGGCGCCCGGCCGCCCGCGGTGACCCGCGCGGCGCGGGGCTGGCTGGGCGCCGCGGCGGTGCTCGGCGTCGCCGCGCTGGGGTTGTCCTGGGGCGCGGTGCCGGGAGCGGCGCACCCGGCGCGCGTGGCCGTCGCGCTGGGTCTGGTCCTCGCGGTGGCCGCGGTGCGCACCGGCCGCGACCGGTTGCTGCTGGCGGCCGTCGCCGCCAGCGCCGTCGGCGTCCTGCTCGGCGGTCCCGACCCCGCGCCCGGGCGGCTCGCCCTGGCTGCTGCGGCCGGCTGCCTGCTCGTGCACCGCGCCGGCCGGCGCAGGCGGCCCGCCTGAGCGGACGGCTCAGCCGCGGCCGCCGCCCTGCCCGTTGCCGTTGCCGTTGCCGTTGCCGTTGCCGTTGCCGTTGCCGTTGCCCGGACGGTTCTCCTGGCCGGCGCCGTTCCCCGGCGCGGTCGACTCGTCGTCCGCGCCGCTCGTCGGGGCGGTGGTGCCGTCCGACGAGGTCGGTACTCCGGTCGCGGACGGGTCGCTGGCCGGCGTCGACGACTGCGGGTCCCCGCCGGGCTCCGTCTCCTCCGCGTCCCCGCTCGGGGACGGGGTCGCCGTCGGCTCCGGGGTCGGGGCCGGCTCGGGCGTGGACGCCGGCGGTGCGACGCTCACCGGCGCCCGGACGACCGGCGCCTGGACCGCGTCGACCGGCGTCCGCTGCCGCTGGACCGGGGCGCTGTCGACCTCCGGCGCCACGGCGTAGCTGACCAGCACCTCGGCGCCGCGCACCAGCCGGTGGCCGAGCGGTGCGACGTCGACGACCAGCCCGGCCTCGACGGAGTCGGTCGCCACCGCCTGGGTCTCCACCACCAGGCCGAGCGCCTCCAGCTGCCGCTGGACGGCCGCGACGGGGCGGTCGACGTAGTCGTCGACGTCCAGCACCAGCTCGGCGGGGTCCGCCGTGGCGGTGGCCGCGCCGAGGTCCTGCGCGGCGGCCACGGTGGCGCCGCCGCCGTCGGGGGCGAGCCCCTGCAGGACGACCGCAGCCACCCCGGCACCGGCCAGCAGCGCGACCAGCGGCACCAGGACCCGGCCGAGCCGCCCCTGGGCCGGGGGGACCGGGCGGCGCACCGCGCCGTCGGCGTTCGCCGCACCGGCCAGCGCCGCGGCGTCGGGGAGCAGCCAGAAGCTCTGGGTGTCAGTGCGCTCGACGGGGGTCAGCAGCCGGCCGGCGAGGACGTCGTCGATGGCGGCCGCGAACGCGTCACCGTCGGGGAAGCGCTGCGCCGGGTCCTTGACCAGGGCCCGCTCGATCAGGGTGCGGACCCCGTCCGGCAGGTCCTCGGGCAACGGCTCGGGGGTGTCGCGCAGGTGCCGCAGCGCGATCGTCACCGAGTTGTCGCCGTCGAACGCCCGCCGGCCGGTGAGCAGCTCGTAGCCGACCATGCCCAGCGCGTAGACGTCGCTGGCGGCGGTGGCGTGCGCCCCGGAGGCCTGCTCCGGGGAGAGGTAGGAGGCGGTGCCGATGACCTGGCCGGTCTGGGTGAGCGGCACGCTCCCGGCCGACGAGGCGATCCCGAAGTCGGTGATCGCGACCGTGCCGTCGGCGCGCAGCAGCACGTTGCCGGGCTTCACGTCCCGGTGGACGACGCCGGCCGCGTGCGCCGCGCCCAGCGCCGAGGCGGTCTGCCGGAGCACCTCGAGCACCCGGCCGGCGGGCAGCGCGCCGTCCCGGGCCAGCACGGTGGCCAGCGACTCGCCGTCGATGAGCTCCATCACGAGGTAGGCCAGGTGCTCGCCCGACCCGTCGACCGCCGGCTCCTCGCCGTAGTCGTAGACGGCGGTGATGTTCGGGTGGCTCAGCGCGGCGGTGTGCTGCGCCTCGGCGCGGAAGCGGGCCAGGAACAGCGGGTCACCGGTGTACTCGCTGCGCAGCACCTTGATCGCGACGGTGCGGCCCAGCAGGGTGTCCTCGGCACGCCACACCTGGCCCATGCCACCGGTGGCCAGCAGCGCCTGCAGCTCGTAGCGGTTCCCGAGGGTGGTCCGCGCGGGCTCCACCACGTGCGCCCCCTCGTGCTGCTGTGTCGACCGGCCCCGCCCACCACCGGCCGACGCCGGCGGCTGGACGCACCGGGAGGGGGGATGCCCCCGTCGGGCGTTCGTACACATGCGATCGGACGGTGTGATCCGGGAATCTCAACACCGGGGGTGTGACGGACCGTTCCCGGCCCTGCTGTCGGCCCCGTCACGCGTCGGTCAGGTGACCGCCGGCCGGCCCGCCGCCGGCCCCTCGCCCGCCGACATCTCGCCTGCCAGCACCTCTCCCGCTGCGGTCAGCCAGCGGGCCGGGGCGGCCATGGCCGCGGCCGGCGAACCGGCCAGGTCGGTGAGCGACACGGCGCGCAGCACCGGCAGGCCCCCGCCCGCCACGCGGCCGGCGACCACCGCCACCGGGACGCGGGCGGCCGCGGCCCGGTCCAGCAGGTTGCCGACGACCTTGCCGCGCAGCGACTGCGCGTCGAACTGGCCCTCCCCGGTGACCACCAGGTCGGCTCCGGCCAGGGCGTCGTCCAGCCCGGCGGCGTCCGCCACCGCCGTCGCGCCGCTGACGAACTCCGCACCCCACGCGACGGCGAAGCCGTAGGCGGTGCCGCCGGCCGCTCCGGCACCCGGGGCGTCACGGTCCCCGCCGAGCAGCTCGGCGAGCCGGGCCAGGCCGGCGTCGAGCGCAGCCACCTGCGCGGGGTCCGCGCCCTTCTGCGGGCCGAACTGGCCGGCCGCCCCCAGCGGGCCGAGCAGCGGGGCGGTGACGTCGACCAGGCACTGCACTCCCCCGGGCGGCGGGGGCACGAGCCCGGAGAGGTCGACCGCGGCGAGCCGGGCCAGCGCGCCGCCACCGGGTGGGAGGTCGGCCCCCTCGGCGTCGGTGAAACGGGCACCGAGCGCGGCCAGGGCACCGGTGCCGCCGTCGGTGGTGGCCGAGCCGCCCAGGGTCAGCACCACGCGCTCCACCGCGGGGTCCGCGACCACGGCGGCCAGCAGCTGGCCCAGGCCGCGGGTGGTGGCGCCCAGCGGGTCGGGCTCGGCGAGCAGCGGGAGGCCGGCGGCGCGGGCCATCTCCACCACCGCCGTCCCGTCCGGGCGCAGCAGCCAGGCCGCGTCCACCGGCCGGCCGTCCGGCCCGGTCACCGCGGCGGTGCGCCAGGCGGCGTCGGGCAGGTCGTGGCCCAGCGCCTCCAGGGTGCCCTCGCCGCCGTCGGCCAGCGGGACGGTGCGCAGGTCGTCGACGGGACGGCGCCGGCGCCAGCCGGCCGCCAGCGCCTCGGCCGCCGCCGCGGCGTCGAGGGTGCCCTTGAACGAGTCGGGGGCGAGGACGACGCGCACGCCGACACCCTGGCCGGTGGCGGCGCCCGGCGGCAAGCCGGGTCAGGCGGGGGGCTCGTCCTCGGACCGGGCGAACCAGGGCGCGGTCTCCCCGGACAGCGCCCGGGCCACCAGCCGGGCCTGCACGCCGACCAACTCGGGCAGTTCGGCGGGGTCGCACCACACGACGTCCAGCGACTCGTCGTCGGCGACGTGCGCCGTGCCCCCGACCGCCCGGCAGGCGAAGGCGTGGTCGACGAACTGGCAGACGTCGCCGTTGGGGTAGGTCATCGGCGGCTGGGTCCACAGGCTGACCAGCCGGTCGACGACCACCTCGACGCCGGTCTCCTCCAGCACCTCCCGGGCGAGCGCGACGGCCAGCTGCTCGCCGGGCTCGGGGATGCCGCTGGGCAGCGCCCACTGGCCGGTGTCGCTGCGCTGGGTCAGCAGCACCCGCCCGGCGTCGTCGGTGACCACGCCGGTCACGCCGGGCAGCCAGAGCAGCCGGTGGCCGACGGAGGAGCGCAGGTCACGGATGAACTCGGGCACCGGCACGGGGAGAGCCTAGGGGTGGGCCCACGGCCCCGCGGTCAGCTGAACAGCGCCCGGCCCCACCAGTCGTCGTCGCCGGTGACCCCGGGCGGGCAGGCGAAGACCGCCGAGGAGGTGTGCTGGACGTACTCGTTCAGCGCGTCGGTGCGCAGGTTCCGCTGGATCTGGGTGAACCCGGTCTCCGGGTTGCGCTGGTAGGCGATGAAGAACAGCCCGGCGTCCAGCCGCCCCTGGGCGTCGGAGCCGTCGACGAAGCTGTAGCCGCGGCGCAGGATCGCCGTCCCGGCGTTGGTCGGGTGGGCGAGGGAGACGTGCGAGGTCGGCGGCAGCGCCGCCAGGTCGACCGGGTCGAACTCCGCCCGCGCGCCCAGCGGCGCCCCTGCACCCTTGGTGCGCCCCACGCTCGCCTCCTGCTCGGCCAGCGTCTCGGCGTCCCAGGTCTCCACGAGCATCCGGATCCGCCGGGTCACCACGTAGGAGCCGCCGGCCAGCCAGTCGGCGCCCGGGTCGCCGTCGGCCACCCAGACGAACCGCTCGATGGCGGCGGCGTTCTCCGCCTTGAGGTTGTCGGTGCCGTCCTTGAACCCGAAGAGGTTGCGCGGCGTGGCCTGGGCCTGGGAGGTGGACGACGTCCGGCCGAAGCCCAGCTGGGACCAGCGGACCCGGACGACACCGGCGCCCAGCCGGATCAGGTTGCGGACGGCGTGCACCGCGACCTGCGGGTCGTTGGCGCAGGCCTGCACGCACAGGTCGCCGCCGCTGATCGCCGGGTCGATCGAGTCACCGGGGAAGTCCGGCAGCTCGGCGAGCGGCTCCGGCCGGCGGCCGGCCAGGCCGAACCGGTCGACGCCGTCGGCGGTGGTGAACAGGGTGGGGCCGAAACCGACGGTCAGCGTGAGGCCGGACGCGGGCAACCCGAGCGCCTCGCCGGTGTCGTCCGGCACGTCGTCCGGCCCGCCGCCCACCGCGCCGACCTCTCCGGCGTCCCGGCCGGCGGTCATCCGGCGGGCAGCCGCCGTCCACGCCCGGAGCAGCTCCACCAGCTCAGCCCGGTCGTCGGTGACGACGTCGAAGGCCACGAAGTGCAGCCGGTCCTGCGCGGGGGTGGTGATGCCGGCCTGGTGGGCTCCGGTGAAGCCGACGGCACCGGAGACGTCCGGCGGGGTGGGCACGGCGGGTTGCTCCGCCGTCGCGCGGCCGAGATAGCCGCCAGTGGCGCCGGCGACCACCACGCCGGCCGTGCCGGCGCCGGCGAGGCCGAAGAACCGCCGCCGGGAGAGACCCCCTGGACCGGGGCTGGCAGAGCTCATGCTGGTGTCGGTCCCCCTGGCAGGTCGGTGGTGGCGAGGCCGGTCCCCCGGGACCAACGGACGTCCCGTCGGTGCTGTTCCGGCGGCCACTGCACCGGACCGTGGCAGGGTGGGCCGTCCCACACGAACCAGCCGAGGAGCCGACAGCGTTGTCCGAGCCCACCGTCACCCGCGCCGACGCCGAGGGCGTTGCGACGCTCACGCTGCAGCGCCCCGCGCTGACCCACCGGATGCGCACCGAGCTGCTGGCGCACGTGCGTGACCTGGCCACCGACGGCGCCGTCCGGGCCGTGCTGCTGACCGGCACCGGGCGCACGTTCTGCGTGGGGCAGGACCTCGGTGAGCACGCCGCGGAGCTGCGCGAGCCGTCGACCACACCCCTGTCGGTCGTCGCCGACGAGTACAACCCGCTGGTGCTGGCGCTGGCCGCGCTGCGGGTGCCCGTGGTGGTCGGGATCAACGGGGCCTGCGCGGGGGCCGGGCTGGGGCTCGCGCTCGCCGGCGACCTGCGGATCGCCGCGGCCGGGGCGAAGTTCACCACCGCGTTCGCCGGCATCGGGCTGGGCAGCGACTCGGCGCTCGCCTCGCGGCTGGTGCACTGCGTCGGGGGATCGCGCGCCGCGCAGATGCTGCTGCTGCCCGAGCCGTTCCCGGCCGAGACCGCGGCCATGTGGGGGCTCGTGCACGAGGTGGCCGAGCCTGCGCAGGTGCTGCCGCAGGCGCAGGCGCTCGCCGCCCGGCTCGCCACGGGCCCGACGCTCGCGCTCCGGGCGATCAAGGAGGTGCTGGCGACCGCGGCCACCGACCCGCTGGAGACCACGCTCGCCCTGGAGGCCCGGCTGCAGACCGAGCTCGGTCAGACCGCGGACCACCGCGCGGCGGTGGAGGCCTTCCTGGCCAAGCAGCCGATCACCTTCACCGGCCGCTGACCTCGGCGGCACCGGTTCCACGTGGAACCGGTGCCCACGTCAGCCGAGCCGGGCCGAGCAAGCCGGGCAGACGTCCCCGGCCGCGGCAGGGGGCCACGGCAGCTCGCTGGTCACCCGGGCCAGGGCGCCGCAGACGGTGAGCTCGCAGGCACCGTCCAGGTCGGTGACGGCCCGGTGGACCTCGACGGCGTGCCACAGCGCCGGCGTCCGGCCGTGCGCCCGGCTCCGGGCGGCGACGAAGGTCTCGGTGTGCACGATCACGCTGCTTCTGTCGGCATCCCCCCGGTGCTGGGACAGCCCGCGGCCACGACCTCACCCGAAGGGGTGAGCCGGCGGCAGGTGGCCACACCCCCCGACGGAACCCCCGACGGCCGCGCGGTGGCCGCGGCATGGCACGGTGCGGTCGACCCGTTCGCACCCGACCGCACCGGAGGCCCGAGGATGCAGCTCACCAAGCACGGACACGCCTGCGTCGTCCTGTCCGATGGGGACCGCCGGCTCGTCGTCGACCCGGGGGCCTTCACCGCCGACGACCCGCTGGCCGGCACCGCTTCCGGTACCACCGCCCTGCTGCTCACCCACGAGCACCCCGACCACTTCCTCCCCGACCGGGTCCGCGCCGCGCTGGACGCCGACCCGGGGCTGGAGGTCTGGACGAACTCCTCGGTCGCCGAGAAGCTGGCGGGCGCCGGCCCGCGCGTGCACGTCGTCGGTGCCGGCGACACGTTCACCGCGGCCGGGTTCGACGTCTCGGTGCACGGCGAGTGGCACGCGGTGATCCACCCGGAGATCCCCCGGGTGCGCAACGTCGGGTTCCTCGTCGGTGGGCAGGTGTTCCACCCCGGCGACGCCTTCACCGTGCCCGAGACCGCCGTCCCGACGCTGCTGCTGCCCGCCCACGCCCCCTGGTCGAAGACCGCCGAGGTCATCGACTACCTGCGGGCGGTCGGGGCGCAGCGGGCGCTGGCGGTGCACGACGGCCTGCTCAACGACGCCGGCCTCGGCCTGGTGGCCGGGCTGGTCGGCGAGCGGGGCCCGGGCCAGCCGACCCCCTACGCGCGGCTGGCCCCCGGGGAGTCGACCACCCTCTGACCGGAGGACGTGGTCAGCAGTTCGGCGAGCCGGGCGTCGAGGTCCCGGCGCCGGTCCCGCTCGGTGGCCAGCGCCCGCTCGGTCTCCACCCGGGCGGTGACGTCGGCCTGGATGCCGATGTACTGCACGACCGCGCCGGTCGGGTCGGTCACCGGGATCAGGTGGCACTCGTTCCACCAGGTGCTGCCGTCGGCCCGCCGGTTGAGCAGCACCTCACGGCACTCCTGGCCAGCCGCGATCGCGGCCCGCACCCGCGCCACCGGGGCCGGGTCGGTGTCCGGGCTCTGCAGGAAGCGGCAGTTGCGCCCGAGCACCTCCTCGGCCGGGAAACCGGCCAGCCGGGCGAAGGCGGGGTTGACGTAGACCAGCGGCTGGTCGGGCAGCCGCAGGTCGACCACGGTCACCCCGGTGTCGACCGCGGCGAGGGCCCGCTGCAGCAGCGCCTCGCGCGGGCTGCCGGCCAGCATGCGGGCGGCAGCCGGCGTGGGGGCCGGCGCCGGGGTCGGCGCCGTGACCTGCGTCGTCCCGGCGGGCTCGGCCGGGGGCGCCGGGTCGGGGCGGGCGCAGGGGGCCACCCGGGACAGCAGTGACCGGGCGGCCCGGACGACGGTGTCCCGGTCGTAGGTCAGCGCGAAGGTGAACCGGCGCTCCAGGTCGGGACCGGCGTCGCCGAGGTCGTGGGCGAGCAGCGCGGCGCTGAAGTGCGGGCTGAGCACCACCAGATCCCACTCCCCGAGCACCGGGTCACCCGGCACCAGGTCGGCGCCGCGCAGCCCGGGCAACGGCTCCGGCGGCAGGCCGGCGCCCAGGGCGCAGGCGAAACCGACCCGCTCGACCAGGTCGCGGTAGCGCAGCCGGGTGGCCGGGGTGAGGTGGCGGGACTCCTGGAAGGAGGCGGCCACGACGCAGGTCTCCCCCAGCCGCATGGCCTGCCGCTCCAGCTGCTTGCTCAGCTCGATCAGCAGGGCCTTGGGCGACTCGCGCAGCGGGAACCCGGGCGGCAGGCAGGCGAAGGGGGAGCGCGCCCCGGCGTCGGCGTCGGCGGGTGCGGTGTCCGGGAGCCGGAGCGAGGCCACCGTCGCGCCGGCGACCGGCGCGGCCTCCGGGCGGCCGAACAGCCAGCCCTGGCCCAGGGTGGCCCCCAGGGCGCTGGCCATCGCCAGGTGCCGGCCGTCCTCGATGCCCTCGGCCAGCACGAGCGCGCCGGTGGACTCGGCGTAGGCGTTGACCGCGTTCATGATCTCGGCGATCGCCGGCCCCGGCCGCTCCTGCACCAGGCGCAGGTCCAACTTGACCACGTCCGGTCGCAGCAGCGGCATGAAGGCCAGCGACAACGAGTCGGCGCCGACGTCGTCCAGCGCGATGGCCCAGCCGAGCTCCCGCACCCGGGCGACGGTGCGCAGCAGCTCCGCCGGGCGGGCGGCCAGCGCCCGCTCGGTGATCTCCAGGACCACCCGCAGCTCGCCGGGCACCTGGTCGGCGCGGTCGATCAGGGCGGTGAGCGGGGCCTCGTCCACCGCGTCGGGCTCGACGTTGACGAAGACCGTGAGCGGGGCCAGGAGCCCGGCGCGCACCGCGCCGCGCAACGCGGACGTCCGGCAGGCGTGGTCCAGCTCGACCAGCCGGCCCTCCGCGCGGGCCGCGGCGAAGAGCGCGTCGGGCGCGTGCAACGGGCCCACCGGGCCGCGGGCGAGCGCCTCGTAGGCGACCACGCGCCCGGTGTCGAGCTCCACGATGGGCTGGAAGACGCTGGTGACGGCGCTGTCGCGGAGCACGGCGGCGACCGGGGACGCCGGGTCCTGCTGCAACTGGTCCACGTCGTCCCCCATCGGGTGCGGGCATCCCGCTCGCGAGTCTGACAGCATCGGGCCTGCCACGAAGGGGTGAGCCCTCGGCCGGTGCGCACCGGCCGGCCCGACGGCACGGAGACGGAGGCGGTCCCCACGGAGCACGCCACCCCCTCCGACGAGGTCTACGAGCTGCCCACCTGGGCTCCGCTGCCGGCGCAGCCCGATGCCGATTTCGACCGGCTCGCCGCCGAGGTGGCCCGCCGCCTGTCGGTCCCGCGGGCGCTGATGGTGCTGGTGTCCAAGGGCGGCCAGGTCTTCCCCGGCATCTTCGGCACGCACGAGCCGTGGACGACGCGCCGCTCCTCCCCGCTGACCCTCTCGATCAGCCAGCTCGTGGTCCGCAGCGGGCGCCCGTTGATCACCTCCGACGCCACCGCCGACCCGGTGCTGCGCGACTCCGCAGTGGTGCAGGGAGGCGCCGTCGTCGCCTACGCCGGCCTGCCGCTGTGGAACGGCCAGGGCCGCCCCATCGGGGTGCTCGCGGTCATCGACGACGTCCCGCGCCACTGGTCCGACGACGACCTCGCCGTGCTGTCCCAGCTGGCCGCCGAGTGCTCGCGGCGGCTGCAGTTCCGCGCCCTGGAGCTCGACGACCAGGAGGTCCGGGCCGCGGCCGCCCGGGAGGCGAGCGCCGCCCGGCAGGCCGCGGAGGCCGCCCAGGCCGCCTACGTCGAGGCCGAGGTGGAGGCCGACCGGACCCGTCTGGTGGCCCGGTTCAGCGCCGGGCTGCTGGCGGTCGACACCATGCCCGACGTGCTGCGCGCACTCGACCGGCTGGTCCGCTCCCCCCTGGGCGCCTCCGCCGCGCTGGTCGGGGTGGCCGAGTCCGGCGGCGACGAGCTGCGACTGTGGGCCACCCCCTCGGGGTCGGTGCCCTACGCCCGGCCGACGGCGGTGGTCGGCCTGTGGACGCCGCACCCGCTGGCCGAGGCGGTCCGCGAGCGCCGGGTGGTGCCGGTGCCGCCGGCCGAGGACGCCGACCCGGTCGCGCTGGACGGGCCGGCCGGCCGGCCGGAGAGCGCGCTGGCGGTACCGGTGCTGCTCACCCAGCACGAGGCGGCCGGCGGGCTGCTGGTCACCTGGGGGCACCGGCGCGCGCTGGACGCCCCGCTGCGCACCGCCCTGACGGACCTGGCCCGCCACCTGGGGCACGCACTGGACCGGGTGCTGCTGCGCGAGCAGCGGCTGCGGCTGGAGTCCACCCGGCCCGGGCCGGACCGCGCCGGCGCCATCGGCTGACGCGCCGGCCGGGAACGGTCAGCGCCCGCCGACGGAGACCTCGAACTCCACCTGGCTGACGTCGGGGCGCAGCCGGGAGAAGGAGTGCACCAGCGGGTGGCCGGAGCTGTCGTGCACGGTGGTGCGCACGACCAGCAGGGGGGAGCCGGCCACGATCTGCAGCCGGTCGGCCTCGTCCGCGGCCGCGGTGCCGACGTCGACCACGATCCGCGCGTGCGCCAGGTCCGCGGCGTACTCGCGACGCAGGAACTCGTACAGCGAGCCGTGGCCGAAGTCCTCGGTGGCCGCCTTCGGGTACCGGGCGGCGGGCAGGAAGCTGCGCACCACGTGGTTGGGCAGCCCGTCGACGCTGCGCAGCCGGACCAGCTCGACGACGTCCGCGGCGACCGGCAGGTCGAGCTCGGTGGCGATCGCCGGGGCGGCGGGCACGATCTGCTGGCCGAGCACGGCGGTGCCCACCTGGGCGCCCTGCTCGGTCATCACCTGCTGGAAGCCGGCGATCCGGTGGACGAAGCTCTCCCGGTACTCGTGCCGGATGCCCGGGCGGCTGACGTAGGTGCCGCGGCCCTGCTCACGGACCAGGTGGCCGTCGGCGACCAGGCCGTCGACGGCCCGGCGCAGCGTGATCCGGCTGACCCCGTACTCGGCGCACAGCACCGGTTCGGGCGGGAGCATGGTGTGCTCGGGGAGAGCGAGCGCCCGGCGCCGCAGCGCTTCGCGGACGGCGAGGTACTTGGGCCCCGCTTCGGTGCTCGCCACGCCCAGAAGGTACTGCACCGAGAGACGTCTATACGTCATGACGTACCGTTCCAGGAGCCCACCACCCCTCGTCCGGAGGAGAGCCCGTGCGCATCGGAGTGCTGACCGGCGGGGGCGACTGCCCCGGCCTCAACGCCGTCCTGCGGGCCGTGGTCCGCACCTCGGCGAAGGAGTACGGGAGCGACGTCGTCGGCTTCCGGAACGGGTGGCGCGGGCTGCTCGAGGACGACGCCCTGCCGATGGACCTGCCCATGGTCAACAACATGCTGACCCGCGGCGGCACGGTGCTCGGCTCGGCCCGGGTGGCGCCGCAGAAGCTGCGCGACGGCCTGGGCCGCATGCGCGAGGTGCTCAAGGACCACGGGGTCGACGTGCTGGTCCCCATCGGTGGCGAGGGCACCCTCACGGCCGCGGCCTGGCTGTCCTCCGAGGGCGTGCCGGTGGTCGGCGTCCCGAAGACGATCGACAACGACATCGACGGCACCGACCTGACCTTCGGCTTCGACACCGCGGTGAGCATCGCCACCGAGATGATCGACCGGCTGCACACCACCGCGGAGTCGCACCAGCGGGTGCTGCTGGTGGAGGTGATGGGCCGGCACGCCGGCTGGATCGCACTCAACTCCGGCCTGGCCGCCGGTGCCCACCTGGTGATCACCCCCGAGCAGCCCTTCGACGTCGAGGAGGTCTGCCGGATGGTGACCGCGCGGTTCGAGCGCGGCCACCGGCACGTGATCGGCGTGATCAGCGAGGGCGCGACGCCCGTGCCCGGCACCATGCCGATGCGCGAGGGCGGCCTCGACGAGTTCGGGCACAAGCGGTTCACCGGCGTAGCCCAGCAGCTGGGCGAGGAGCTGGAGCGGCGCACCGGCAAGGAGGTGCGCACCACCGTCCTGGGTCACGTGCAGCGCGGCGGCACCCCGACGTCCTTCGACCGGGTGCTGGCCACCCGGTTCGGGCTCCACGCCACCATCGCCGCCCACGAGGGGCACACCGGGCAGATGGTGGCCCTGCAGGGCACCGAGATCGGGCTGGTCCCGCTCGCCGACGCCGTCGCGCGACTGAAGACCGTCCCGGCCTCCCGGCTGGCCGAGCTGCGCGCCTTCACCGGCTGACGAAGGGGACGGGGTCCTTCACCACCGCCAGGTGTAGCCGATCACGCACTCGCCGTCGGGCACGACCTCGAACGAGGTCTGGCCGCCGACGAGCGGCACGGGCACCGCGTCGACCGGTTCGGCCGCGGCGACGTCGGGCCAGCGGCAGCACCACACCTCACGGGGCTGGGCTGCGGCGTCGAACCGCACGGTGACCGCCAGGTGCCGCACCCCGGCGGTCACCCCGCGCCGGAACTCCGGCGCCGGCGGCTCCGGGTAGGCGAAGAGGGTCTCGTACTCCAGGTGGGTGGCCTGCCCGGGCAGCAGCGGCTCGGCCAGCAGGATCTCCACCACGCACAGCGGGGTCCCGGCGACCCGCCAGGCGTCCACGGGCACCCCTCCGCCGCGCACCGCGACCGCGGCGTGCACGGTGTCGAACGCGTAGTGGTACCGGGAGGTCTCGTCCACCGCCTCCACCAGCTGCCGGGTGACGTGCCGGCGGGGTGCCCGGTCGGGGCCGACCTCGTGGTGCTCGGCGACCTGGAGCGTGCGGACGGTGCGCCGCGGCACGGGGCGGGAGCGCACCGGCGCGCCGGCCACCACCAGCCGATCGCCGGCCGGGCGGCCGCGGCGCAGGGCCCGCAGCTCCTCCGCGTGCTCGTCGGCCATCCCGAAGGCGGCCACGAACAGCTCGAGGGTGCGGTCGGAGAGCCGGTCGCCGTTCAGCGCGCGCCCCACCCGGTTCTCCAGGCTCCGCGGCCGGAGATCCGCCGGGGCCTCACCGGTGTCGACCAGGTGCTCGGCCAGCACCGCCGCCACCGCGGCGCGCGGCAGCTCACCGCGCCGCACGTTGCTGTACCGCTGCCAGTGCCTGCGGTACCGCGGCTCGTCCAGCAGCTGCGCCAGCCGCTCCGCGGCCCAGCGCACCCCGAGCGTCTGCTCCATCGCACCCCCAGCACGGCCACGTCCCGGCCACACCGTCCAGGTATCAACCCGGAGCTGGGGTCGCGCGGCGCGGGGGGCCGCGCGACCGCAGTGCACCGGCCTTTCGCGACGCACCGGAGCGGGTCGGGCACCGCCCTGACCCTGCGGTGCCCGACTCCCCCGGCACGTCAGCCGTGCAGCAGCGCGGCCCGCTCGTCGGCCAGCCGGCCCAGCCGGGCGGCGAGCTCGGTGGCGCGCCGGTCGAGCTCCGCGCCGACGCCGTCGACCACCTGCCGCAGCTCACCGACCCGGGCCAGCGACTCGTCGATCCGGTTGCCGACCTGCCAGTCGGTGAACACGTTGTCGAACCAGATGTCCACGAAGCGGGTGAGCTGGCCGAGCTCCAGGGCGGGGAGCTCGACCGCCGCGCCCGGCACGTCGACCAGCTCCCGGGCCAGCAGCCGCAGCTGCTGGTCGGCGTCGGCCGCCGCCGCCGCGGCCTGGTCCAGCCGGTCGTGCTTCACGGAGCTGGCCAGTGCCCCGCCGCCGAGAAAGGTGTCCCAGCCCGACCAGGAGCGTGCGGAGCCCAGCCGGTCCTGGACCCGGGCGAGCGCGTCCCGGGCGGCGGCCGCGGCGGCGAGGGCCTCGCCGACCTCGACCGACTCCGCCCCCAGTTGCCCGCGCTCGGCGGCGAGCTCCAGCAGCCGGCGCCCCACCGCCGTGCCCGAGGCCTGCAACCAGGCGTCCTTGGCCTCGGTCGCGGCGGCCAGCTCCGCACCGGCGCCGGCGAGCGCCGCCTCCTCCGCCCGGGCCCGGGCCAGCTGCCGGTCCAGCCGGTCGCGCAGCGCCACGGCCTCCTGCAGCCGCAGCCGGGCGGCGTCCGCCTCGGCCCGCTCCCGGTCCAGGTCCTGCGCCCGGCTGCCCCGCAGCGCGGCCAGCACCCGGGACAGCGAGACGCCCTCCAGGGCCCGGACGTCGTCCGCCTCGGCGCCCGCCTGCTCGGCCAGCTCCGCCAGCCGGACGTCGAGCTCGGCCGCCTCGGTCTCCAGCTGCTCGGCCTGGGCCCGGGCGTGCACCAGCCGGCGACAGCGGTCGGCTGCCGCCGTCAGGCGGTCGTCGATCTCCGCGAGTCCGCTCACCCGGGCAGTGTGCCGTTCCGTCACCCGCCCACCCCGCCGGGCTGCAGCTCGATCACCGTGACCTCCGGCCGTGCGCCGACCCGCATCGGCGGCCCCCAGTACCCGGCACCGGCGGTGACGTAGAGCTGCGTGTCGCCGTGGGTCGACCAGCCCTCCACCGCCGGCTGGTCCAGCAGGACGGCGTAGTCGAAGGGCCACAACTGGCCGCCGTGGGTGTGCCCGGACAGCTGGAGGTCGACCCCGGCCGCCCGGGCCTGCTCGACCTGCACCGGCTGATGGGCCATCAGCACGACCGGGCGGGCGTCGTCCCGGCCGTCCAGCGCCGCGTCCAGGTCCGCGCCGTGGCCGGGGAGGCCGGAGCCGGCCGCGGTCCGGTCGTCGATCCCGGCCAGGTCGACCGCCGCACCGCCGCGGCGCAGCTCGACCCGCTCGTTGCGCAGCACCTCCACGCCCAGGGAGGACAGGTGCCGCAGCCAGGCGGCGGTGTCGACGAAGTACTCGTGGTTGCCGGTGACGAAGAAGACGCCCTGCTCGCTGACCAGATCGGCCAGCGGGGCGACGTCCTCGCGCAGCTCGTCGACCTCGCCGTCGACCAGGTCGCCGACGATCGCGACGACGTCGGGCCGCTGGGCGTTGACCGTCTCGACCACCCGCTCGAACCGGCGTCCGCCGTAGGTCGAGGACAGGTGCCCGTCGGAGAACGTGACGATCCGCAGCCCGGCCAGCGCCGGGTCCAACCGCGGGATCGTGATCGGCACCCGCCGGACGACGGGCGCGGAGTTCGCCAGGACCACCCCGGTGCCCGCGGTGCCCAGCGCGACCGCACCGGCCCCGACCGCCAGCGTGCGGGCCAGGAACAACCGCCGGCTCACCGGGCCCGGCGCACCGGCCGGCCCGGGTTCGCCAGCCGCCACCGGCGTCCCGTCGGTCACCGGTGCGCCGGCGGTCGCCGGCTGGTCGGCGACCTCCTCCTGCGTCCGGTCGCGCCGGCGGCTGAGCAGCCTCGCGACCAGCCGGACCGGCTCGGTCGCCAGCACCGCCAGGAACGCGTAGAAGGCCACCCCCAGCCAGGTGTACCCGACCCAGTCCAGCGGGGTGGCCGCCGCCTGCGGCAGCGAGCGGCGCAGCAGCACCGCGGCGACCGGCAGCACCGCCAGCACGACGGTGAGCAGGGTCAGCCACCGCCGCAGCCGGCCCGGGCGGGTGGTGCCCCGCACCAGCCGGAGCCACAGGTAGCCGTGCAGCAGCACCATGGCCAGCAGGACGACGGAGCCGAAGCCGAGGACCGCGATCAGGGACAGGGCAGGGCTCCTCGCTGGAACCCCGCCGCGACCGGGGTGATCACCGGGTGGCGCTCTTGAGCACCGGGCGCAGCGCCGGCCAGCGCAGCCAGAACTCCTGCTCGGCGCGCTCGGCCCGGGCCTGCTCCAGGGCGTGCAGCCGGCCGTACGTCCAGGCGTTCTCACCGGCCGCGAAGGCCTGCCGTCCCAGCTGCGTGCACAGCTCCCGGGTCACCACCGTGTCCTGCCGGTCGCCGAGCACCTCCTGCACGGCCTTGAGCGCGGTCACCAGCTCCTTCACCGGGTCACCCAGCACGGGCAGGGTCGCCTCGGCGGTGTAGCGCAGCCGCTTGCCCGCCTTGCGCACCTCGTGCAGGGCCTCGTCGTGGGCGTGCCCGGGCTCGGCGTCCTGGGCGGCCTCCACCGTGCGCCGCAGCCGCTTGGCGGCCTTGGCCAGCACCCCGCGCAACACCTCCCCGGCAGGCTCGGTCGCCACCGCGGTGAACGGCGGGTCGGTGAGCAGCGCGTCGAGGTCGTCGCGCAGCTGCAGGTAGCCGGTACCGGACAGCGCCTTGCGGGCCTGCGCGTCGCCGTCGGCGACGTCCTTGCTCTCGGCCTGCTGCAGGCGGGCGGCGACGGGGCCGAGCACCAGCTCCTCCGGCTGGGCGGCGACCAGCTCCCGCAGGTGGGCGAGGGCGACCTCGGCGTCCCGGCTGGGTGACAGTGCGCTGCCCACCTCGGCCAGCGCTGCCCGGACCGGGTCGGTGCGCTCGCGGTCGAGCACCGGGCGCACCGTGGCCAGCGTGCTCCGGAGCCGGCGGCAGGCCACCCGGACCTGGTGGACGGCGTCGGGCTGCGCGGTCCGCAGCATCAGGTCGGCGTCCTGCAGCGCCTGGACCTGGTCGCGCAGCGCGGTCAGCACCACCTCGCCGACCGGCGCGGCGGCAGCGGCCCGGCGGGCCTGCTTGCCCTTCTTCTTCCCCTTCGGCACGGGCCGGGCGTCCGGGACCGCACCGTCGAGGGCGGCGATCCGATCGGCCAGCACCCGGGACAGCTTCGCCGGGGACGTCGCGGGGCGGGCCCCGGCGGCGACCAGCGCCTCGCCGACCGCGGCGAGCACCGACTCGTCGCCCTCGACCAGCTCGACCTCGACCTCCCGCCAGGTGGTGACGACGGCGGCGGCGCCGGGCTCGGCCGGCAGCGCCGTGCCGGTGACGTGGTCGTCGGCGACCTCGGCCAGCACCCGGCCCTCGGCGTCCTGCAGCGCGGTGACCACCCGGCGGGTGCGCAACTCCGCGACCTGGCCGACCGGGGCGCGGCGGACCACGCCCAGCACGGGCTCGAGCACCGCCTTGGGCGGGGTCTTCGTCGCACGCCCGAGCGGGGAGT
Organism: Modestobacter sp. SYSU DS0875; assembly: GCF_054050915.1. Taxonomy (NCBI): domain Bacteria; kingdom Bacillati; phylum Actinomycetota; class Actinomycetes; order Geodermatophilales; family Geodermatophilaceae; genus Modestobacter; species Modestobacter sp. SYSU DS0875. The sequence continues at coordinate 80,843 of NZ_JBJHAH010000009.1, forward strand.
GCAGCTCGCGGCGCGCGCCTGCCACCGCGGGCAGCTTGACGTGCCAGCCGGCGTCGGTGCCACCGGTGCGACGGCGCAGCGTCACCCGGGAGCGGGCCAGCCGCAGGTCGGCGGTGTCGTGGTAGGCGGCCTCGAGGTCGTGCTCGACCGGGTCGGCGACCCCGGCGACCCCGGGGACGCCGCTCAGGTCGGGCAGCACGAACGTCTCCTCGACGTCGAACTTGCGCTCGATCTCCAGGTGCTCGACAGCCACGCTCCGCCTCTCCGTCCAGGCAGCCGTCCTCGTCGCGGACGGCACCGTCAGCCCCCCGTCCTACCGCACGCGGGTGAACGGCGCACCCGGCGATGATCGCCACAGCCGGCGATGGGCACCATGGACGCCGTGTCCCGCCGACCCCCGAACCGCCGCCGCTGGGCCCCCGCCGTGTTCGCCCTCCCCTGGGCCGCAGCGGCGGTGCTCCGGCTGACCGGCACCGAGCGGGGCTTCCCCCTCGTGCCCGCGCTGGCCTTCACGCCCTACGCCGCCGCCACCAGTGTGCTGCCGCTGACCGCGGCGCTGACGGCCCGCTCCCGCGGTGCGGCCGTGGTGACGGCCGTCTCGGCCGCGGCGCTGACGGGCGCGGTGCTCCGGCGGACGACGCCCACCGCCCCCACCGCGCGACCGCAGGGGCCGCGGCTGCGGGTGGTCTCGGCGAACATGCTGCACGGCCGGGCCGACCCGGCCGCCCTGGTGGCCCTCGCGGCCGATCAGGACGCCGACGTGCTGGCTCTGATGGAGGTCACGCCCGAGGCGGCGTCCGGCCTGCTCGCGGCCGGGGTGGCCGACCTGCTGCCCACGGGTCACGTGGTGCCTGCCGGGGAAGGCCAGCCCGCCGGTGCCGGCGGTGCGCTGTGGACCCGCCTGGCGGTGCGGCAGCGCACGGTGGTGCCGGGCCGGTTCGGTCAGCCCGCCGCTCTGCTGACCGTGCCGGGCGCCCCCGACGTCGAGGTGACGGCGGTGCACACGCACCCGCCGACCAGCTCACCCACGCAGGTCGCCCGCTGGGTCGAGGACCTGCAGCTGCTGCCGGACCCGGAATCGGGGGTGCTCCGGGTGCTGGCGGGTGACTTCAACGCGACGCCCGACCACGCCGCCTTCCGGCGGTTGCTGCGCCGCGGCTGGGTGGACGCCGCGGCGGCGACCGGCCAGGCCCGGCGGGCCACCTGGTGGCCGATGCGGGTACCGCAGCCGCGGCTCACCCTCGACCACGTCCTCGTCGACCCGCGGATCGCGGTGGACGCGCTGCAGGTGGTGCACGTCCCCGGGACCGACCACCGGGCACTCGTCGCTGACCTGCGGCTCCCCGCGGCCGACTGACCGGCACGGTCAGGGGTCGATCCCCGGGCGGCGGGTCCGCACCACCGCCGCCCGGGTACTGGACCCCATGCCCGCGAAACGCGCGCCTGCACCTGAGCTGTGTGACATCTGGGTTAACTCACCGCGCTCCGCGCGCGGGACGACCCTCCGGAGGGGGCCGCGCACGCACGGGCCGCGACCGCAACGGCGTCAGCCGATGCGGACGTCCTCCTGGCCGGCCACCGAGACGACGTCACCGGCGTGCAACTGCCGGCCCCGCCGGTCCTCGGGCTCCCCGTTGACCCGGACGTCCCCGCTGATCAGCACGTCCTTGACCTGGGCGCCGGAGGGGACGGCGTCGACCAGCTTCAGCAGCTGGCCCAGCCGGATGGTCTCCTCGCCGGAGCGGAGCTCGATGGTGCGCACACCGCCGATCCTCCCCCGTGCGGTGTCGGCCGGTCAGGCCGGGCGGACCTCGTCGCCCACCACGACCGCGCCGGGTCGGGTCACCCGGGCACCGACGGCGAGCGCGCCAGCCCGTTCCCGGTGCACCGTGCGCAGCACGGCGGTGTCCCGGGCGATGCCGCCGGCCTGCGGCCGGGTGACCATCACGCAGCGCGGGACCCGTGCGGCGACGGTCAGCACCACGCCGCCGACCGCCACCGACGTACCCACCCAGTCGTCCTCGCCGGCACCGTCCAGGACGACGTTGGCGCGGAACCGCCGCCGGTCCCAGCCGCCCAGGGTGCCGGTGGAGACCAGGGTGACCCGGGCGTCGGCGTTGTCGTGGAAGGCCCCGTCGGCACCAGCGAAGGGGGTCCAGCCGGCCTCGCCGCCCTCGGTCACCTCGAACGGGTCCTCGTAGGTCCGGGCGCCGGTCACCTCGGCGGCCGGGCGCAGCGTGACCGGGCGGCCCACCCACCGGGAGAGGACCGCGTCCTCCCGGGTGACCGTGCCGTCGGGCAGCACCACCTCCACGGCGCCGTCGGCGCGGGTGCGGCCGGCGGCGAAGAGCAGCTCGGGCACCCGGCGGGCAGTGAGCCCCAGACCGGTGGCGACGTCGAACAGCGCCCAGCCGCGGTCGCCGGCGATCCCCTGCGGGCCGAGCTCGGCAGCGGCCACCCGCTCCCCGATCAGCGACTTGACCGGGTAGCGCCACAGCTCGAGCACCCGGGCGGTCACACCGGTGACCAGCGCAGCGTCCAGGTGCCCGACCACACCCCACCCGGGGGGAGCACGACCAGGTCGACGCCGTCGGCCAGGGCGTTGGGCGGGCAGGTCATCGGCTCCACCGCCAGGCTCCGGCGGCGCTGGCCGGCCGGCAGCGTGTCGCCGGAGAAGACCTGCAGCCAGGACCATGCCGCATCGACCGCCAGCTCCAGCGCGCCGGCCGGCCCGCGCAGGGTCACCCGGGCCCAGCCGTCGTCGTCCCGAACCAGGTCGGTCACCGGGTCGTCGAGCTGCCGGTCGCCGATCCGGCCGACGTCGCCGTCGAACGGCCGCCGGGCGCCGGTGGGCAGCCCGCCGTCGACCTCCAGAGCGGTGCGCGCCGGCACAGCCAGCTCGGCGTCGGCCAGGCCGCCCTCGGCGTCTGCCCTCTCCTGGGACGCCCCGACGTGCAGGTAGGGGTGCATGCCGACGCCCAGCGGTGCGTCGTCGTCCCCGGCGTTGCGCACCCGGACGACGACGGTGAGCTGGTCCGCGGCCAGCCGGTAGTCGATTGCGACCGCGAGCCGGAACGGGTAGCCGGGGCGCGGCTCCAGCAGGGTGCCCACGGTCACCGTGTCGCCCGTCCGCCCGAGCACCGACCACGGCTGGGCGGTCACCAGCCCGTGCACCGCGTTGGGCGAGGAGCCGCTGACGACGTCGAGCTGCAGGTCGCGGCCGCGCCAGGACCACTGCCCGTTCCGCAGCCGGTTGGGCCACGGCACCAGCACGCCACCCCGCCGGCCGGCGGGGACGGTGCCGGCCGGGTAGCCGTCCAGCACCTCCCAGTCGCCGACGGCGAGGCGCCGGGGCCCACCGCCGCGCAGGTCGACGACGAGCTCGGTCGCGCCGGCGGTGAGCGCGACCTCGCGGGGTCCGGTGGCCGGCCAGGGCAGGGTGTCGGGGGAAGCGTCGGTGTGCTGGGGCATCCAGTCCTCCTCGTGGGCGGTCGCGCACAGCTCACCACAGCGCACCGACCCGCCGGCGGGCTGTTCCACGTGGAACTGGTGACAGACGTCAGTGGCCGCCGGAGGCCCCCGGCCACCAGACTGGAACGGCACCGACCCCCGAGGAGCGACCGATGCCCGAGCCCCACCTCCGTGCCGCCGACGCCGACCGGGCCGCGGTCGCCGAGACCCTGGGGCGGAACCTGTCCGCCGGTCGGCTGACCGTCGATGAGTACGACGACCGGCTGGCCCGGGCCTGGGCCGCGAAGACCTACGGCGACCTGGCCCCGCTCACCGCCGACCTGCCCGACGAGTCCGGAGCCACCGAGGTGGTCGCCCCCGCGGCGGGGCCGGCCGGCACCGGCGGCCCGGCGTCGGCGCACACCGGCGGCGCCTTCCCCTGGGTCGGGAACGGGGGACCGTTCGGCGGGGCGCACGCCTGGGCCGGCGGCTCCTCGGTGCGGGCCGCGTGGGGCAGCTGGGCGGCCACCGCGTTGATCGTGCTCACCGTCTGGGCGATGAGCTCGTGGGGCTCAGGAGAGCTCCTCCACTTCTGGCCGGTCTGGGTCATCGGTCCGTGGGGGCTGGTGCTCACGTTCCAGACGCTCACCGCCGGGCACGATCGCGGATCCGGCGAACACCAGCGGCTCCCGCACGGCCACCGGGACTGACCCGGCGTGTCCCGGGTCAGCGGGCCCCGGCGCGGGTAGCGGGCGGGAACCGACCCCGGAACCGGAGGCCCCCGTGCACACCATGACCGACCGTTTCGCCGACGCGCTGCACCGCCTGGACGCCGACCGGGACCCCGGCCCGCTCGTCGAGCTCGCCGGTGACGACACCCAGCTGGTCAAGCTGGACGAGCACCACGAGACCCGGGGCCGGGAGGGCGCGCGCACGTTCTGGACCGACTACCGGGACGTCTTCGGGGAGATCGAGACGACGTTCACGCACACCGTCGTCGGCGAGTCGAGCTCGGCGCTGGAGTGGACCTCCACCGGCACGCTGCGCGACGGGAAGCCGTTCACCTACCGCGGGGTCACCGTGATCGAGGGGGACGAGGAACAGCTGTCCGGCGTCCGCACCTACTACGACTCGGCGGCCTTCCTCCACGGCCGCAGCGGCACCGCCTGACCCGGCGCCGAGCGCCCCGGTGACCGAGCGGTGGCCGGGGCGCCGTCGTCCGTGAACCGGATGCCGGGGTCCGGACATGTAGGGGTGTGACGAGCCCACCCACCGCTGCTGGAGCATCACCCCCCGTGGCCGGCTTCCGCGTGCACTCCGACGCGCACCGCCCACCCGTCCCGGACCCGGTCCCGCTGCGGGCCCTGCCGTCGTCGCTGCCGACGGACGCGGACCTGATCACCCGCTCGGTCACCGACCCGGGTCAGTTCACCGCGCTGTTCGACCGGCACGCCGCCGCCGTGCACCGCTACCTGGGCCGGCGGGTGGGTGACCTCGCCGACGACCTGCTCAGCGAGGTCTTCCTGATCGCCTTCCGCCGGCGTTCGGCCTACCGCCCCGAGCACCTGGAGGTCCGGCCCTGGCTGCTGGGCATCGCCACCCACGTCGTGCACGGGCACGAGCGCACCGAGCGGCGCCGGTACCGGACGCTGGCCAAGGCCGCCGGGCAGCCGGCGGAGCACGCCGCCGACCCGGCCGAGGGCACCGACCGCCTCGACGCCCAGGCGCTGCGCGGCCCGCTGGCCGCCGCGCTGGGGGCGCTGAAGCCCCACGACCGGGACGCGCTGCTGCTGCTCGCCTGGGGCGACCTCAGCTACGAGGAGATCGCCACCGTCCTGGACGTCCCGGTGGGGACCGTCCGCTCCCGCCTGCACCGCGCCCGCCGCCAGACCCGCGCCGCGCTCGGGGACGTCTCCCCGCTCGGCGACACCCCGGAGGAGACCCGATGAACGAGCTGACGCTGATCCGCGAGGCGGGGCCGGAGGCTCCGGCCCTGTCGCCCGCCGCGCGCTCGGCCGCGCGCGCCGCGCTGCTGGCCGAGATCGACGGCCCGGTACGCCGCCGACGGCCCAGCCGGCGGACGGCGCTCCGGCTGGGCGTCGCCGGCGTCGCCGTCGCCGCGGCCTGGTCGGCGGCCGTGGTCATCGCCGCGCCGGACGGCCCGGGTGCCCCGGCCAGCAGCGTGACCCTCGTCGACTTCGAGATGCCGACGTTCCCGCTGTCCCTCGACCCGGTGCCCGACGGACTCCGCCCGGCCTTCGACGGGGACGGTGACGGCGCCACGATCGCCGCCTACGACGACCCGGCCGGCGAGAACGGCTTCACGCTGCACGTCGGTGACGAGCCGACCGAGCGGCCCGGCGAGGACGAGACGGTCCAGCAGCGAGTGACCGGTGTCGAGGAGGTCACCGTGGACGGGCAGGAGGCCGAACTGGTCCGGTACTCGCGGGAGTGGTGCGACGACGCCGGCTGCGCGCGACGGGCCCTCACCTGGCTCGGCTGGGAGCGGACGGACGGCCAGTGGGTGGCCATCGAGGCCCACGGCCGGTACCGGGCCCCCGAGCGGGTGCTGCAGATCGCCGGATCGCTGGTCGACCGGCCGCAGCCGGCGACGCTGGACGTCGGGCTCGCCCCGGCCGGCTGGTCGGTGCGGGGATTCAAGATGGGCCGGGTGCTGACACTGGTCAACGACGCCTACGAGCAGCAGGAGATCACCGTCCACCTCCCGCTGGCCGAGGACGTTGCCCCGCCCGACCAGGTGCGCAGCAGCATCATGGGGCCGGTCGGCCCGCAGCAGGACGTGACCGTGCACGGCCGGCCGGCCCAGTTGGTGCCGGTCGAGACCGGGTACCTCGACCAGCGCGGCTGGTTCCTGCAGGCGCAGTTCCCCGACGGGACGACGTTCACCCTGCAGGCCCCGGATGCGCTCACCAGGGAACAGGTGCTCGAGTTCGCCGAGCAGGTGACGCACAACCCCTGACCCGGGAACGACGAAGGCCCCCTCCCTGATCGGGAGGGGGCCTTCGGCCGGGTGGGCAAGGGGGGAGTTGAACCCCCACGTCCTTTCGGACACACGGACCTGAACCGTGCGCGTCTGCCATTCCGCCACTTGCCCTGGCGAGGAAGAACAGTAGCAGCCCGGCGGAGGCACCCGACGGCACCCCCTGAGAGACCGCTCGGTGCCGGTTCTCCCGGCGCGGCGGCCACCCCGCCGGCGGGACGCTGGTAGACAGGTGGCCTCCACTCCGGGCGGACGAGATCGTCCGGAGCGCCTGCGGCGTGCGACCGGTCCGGGAGGCTCCCCCCGGTTACGATCGACGCTCAGGGCAGCGGGAGGTCGGCAGAGGGCGGAGGAGCGACTGTGGGCGTGCTGCAGCGCTTCGAGCGGCGACTGGAGGGCATGGTCGGGCTGGCCTTCGCCCGGGTCTTCAAGGGCAAGGTGCACCCCGCCGAGATCGCCCACGCCCTGCAGCGCGAGGCCGACGAGCAGCGCTCCGTGATGGGTGGTGGCCGCGTCCTGGCCCCCAACGTCTTCACCGTGACCCTCGGGCCCTCCGACCACGACAACCTCGCCGAGTGGTCCGAGCAGCTGGCGGCCGAGCTGGCCGACATGGTCGCCGAGCACGTCGAGTCCGAGGGGTACCAGACCTTCGGTGACATCGAGGTGCACCTGGAGCGCGACGAGGAACTGCGCACCGGCGTCTTCGAGGTCTCCTCCCACGTGGGCGACCGCGGCGCCCAGCACCGCGCCGAGCCGGCACCGGGAGCGCCCCCCGGCCTGCCGCCACTCCCCCCGCTGGCGGGCGTGCAGGGCGCTCCCGGCCCCGATGCGGGCGCCGTCGGCCTCGCGGGCCAGCGCACCTCCCACGTGCTCGTCGTCGACGGCCCGGGCACCAAGCACGTCCTCGAGCAGGGCAGCAACGTGCTCGGCCGCGGCACCGACGCCGACGTCCGGCTGCCCGACACCGGGGTGAGCCGCAAGCACGCCGACGTCCAGCTGGCCGGCAACCGGGTCGCCGTCGAGGACCTGGGCTCCACGAACGGCACGCTGGTCAACGGCCGCCGGGTCAGCCGGCAGGAGCTCGCCGACGGCGACGTCATCCGGATCGGCCACTCGGTGCTGGTCTACCGGCAGGACGGCGCGTGACCGCGGTCCCCGGGGGGTCCGGTGCCCGCTGAGATCGTGCTGCAGGCCTTCCGCTTCGGGTTCCTGCTGCTGCTCTGGCTGTTCATCTTCGCCGCCTTCCGGGTGGTCCGCGCCGACCTGTTCGGTGGCCGCGCGGGCCGGGTCGCCTCGGTGCCCCCACGCGCGCAGACCGGCCGCAAGCGCTCCCGCGGGCCCCGCCACCTGGTGGTCACCGCGGGCCCGCTGTCCGGCACCCGGATCACCCTCGGCGACCAGGCCATCCTCATCGGCCGGGCCGACGACTCCACCCTCGTGCTGACCGACGACTTCGCGTCCTCCCGGCACGCCCGGCTGACCAACCGCGGCGGCCAGTGGTACGTCGAGGACCTCGGGTCGACCAACGGCACCTACCTCGACCAGCAGCGGGTGCAGGGGCCGCTGCTGGTGTCCCCCGGCCAGCCGATCAGGATCGGGCAGACCGTGCTGGAGCTCCGCTCATGAGCCTCGTCCTGCGCTACGCCGCGCGTTCCGACCGCGGGCTGATCCGCGGCACCAACCAGGACTCGGTCTACGCCGGGCCCCGGTTGCTCGCCGTCGCCGACGGCATGGGCGGCCACGCCGCCGGTGACGTCGCCAGCAAGGTGGTGATCGCCGCGCTCGAGCACCTCGACGACGACGCCCCCTCGGGCGACCTGCTGCAGGCCCTCCGGTCGGCGGTCTTCGACGGCAGCGAGCACCTGCGCGAGGTGATCCGGGAGTCCCCCCAGCTGGAGGGGATGGGCACCACGCTCACCGCGATCCTCTTCGCCGGCGCCCGGGTGGCGCTGTGCCACGTCGGCGACTCCCGCGCCTACCTGCTGCGCGACGGGCAGCTGCACCAGATCACCCACGACGACACGTTCGTGCAGTCGCTGATCGACGAAGGCCGGATCACCGAGGAGGAGGCGAACAGCCACCCGCAGCGCTCGCTGCTGCTGCGCGCCCTCAACGGCCAGGACGTCGAGCCCGATCTCTCGATCCGCGACACCCGCGACGGCGACCGCTACCTGCTGTGCTCCGACGGCCTCTCCGGGGTGGTCAGCCAGGAGACGCTCGCCCAGGCGCTGACCGAGGCCGACCCGCAGGCGACGGCCGACCGGCTGATCGAGCTGGCGCTGCGCAGCGGCGGGCCGGACAACATCACCTGCATCGTCGCCGACGTCGTCGAGGACGACGGCCGTGGTGCGCTGATCGAGCCGGTCGTCGACGGCGCCGCCGGGGACAACGCCGGCCAGCGGGAGGTCGACTCGCGGTCGGCGGCCGGCCGGGCCGCCCTGGCGCACAACTCGCCGGGCCCGCCGGTGGCCGACGGCACCGCCGGGCCGTCCCCCGGCCGGGCCCGCCGCCCGCTGCGCACCGCGCTGATCGGCGGGACGGTGGTGGTGCTGCTGGCTGCCGCGGCGCTCGGGGGCTGGCTGTTCGTGATGAGCCACTGGTTCGTCGGCGTCGCCGCGGCCGACGAGGGCGACGAGGTCGCCGTGTTCCGGGGCGTCGACGCCTCGATCGCCGGACTCGACCTCTACCGGCTCGACCACACCACCGGCCTCGCCACCAGCGACCTGACCCAGGCCGCCCGCAACCGGGTGTCCGACGGGATCGCCGCGGACGACCTGGAGGACGCCCGGCGGATCCTCGCCAACCTGCGCGGTCAGCGTCTGCCCATCTGCCGCACCATCCCGAGCACCGCCGCCACCAGCTCCGCCCCCACCGCGACCCCCGCGCCCACCGTTCCTGCGCCCACCGAGCAGGCTCCCCCGGCCACCACCTCCCCCGCTGCCGACTCTCCCGCTGACGCCCCCACGGCGAGCCCGACCGGCACGGCCCCGCGGCCCTCCAGCTCGGGTGAGCCGGGGGTGGACTGCCGGGAGGTCGACTGATGACCGGTCCCGGCACCGACCCGCGCGCCGTCCCCGCCGGCGCCGCGCCCGTGCCCACCCGGCGGGGCACCGAACTGGCGCTGCTCGGCTTCGCGGTGCTGATCACCCTTGCCGCCCAGTGCATCGTCGACCTGACCGTCACCGGGTCGCTGAGCCCCGAGCTCGCCACCTTCGGCACCTGGTTCACCGCGCTGTGGGCGGTGGCGCACGTCGTCGTCCGGCGCTTCGCCCCCTACGCGGACCCGCTGCTGCTGCCCTGCGTCGCGGTGCTGGTGGGGCTCGGCCTGGTGATGATCCACCGGCTGGACATCGCCGGCGAGCAGATCGGCGCCGCCGCCACCCGCGAGGACGCCCCGGTCCAGCTGCTGTGGGCGACCGTCGGGCTGGTGCTGTTCGTCGCCGTGCTCGTGGTGGTCCGCGACCACCGGGTGCTCGCCCGGTTCGCCTACACCCTGGCCCTGATCGGTCTCGTGCTGATCGCCATCCCCGCGGTGCTGCCCTCGTCCATCTCGGAGGTCAACGGCGCGAAACTGTGGATCCGGGTGGCCGGGTTCTCCATCCAGCCCGGCGAGTTCGCCAAGATCTGCCTGATCGTCTTCTTCGCCGCCTACCTGGTCGACAAGCGCGACGTCCTCGCCCTGGCCAGCCGCAAGGTGGCCGGCCTCGAGCTGCCGCGCGGCCGCGACCTCGGCCCCGTGCTGCTGGCCTGGGCCGCATCGATCCTGGTGCTGGTCTTCGCGCGCGACCTCGGCAGCTCGCTGCTGCTGTTCGGCATCTTCGTCGTCATGCTCTACGTCGCCACCGAGCGGGCGAGCTGGCTGGTCATCGGCCTGCTGCTGTTCGCCGGCGGGGCGTTCATCGCCTACCAGCTCTTCGGCCACGTGCGGGTGCGGGTCGACACCTGGCTGGACCCCTTCGGCAACATCGACGAGGGCGGCTACCAGGTCGTGCAGTCCCTGTTCGGGCTCGGCACCGGCGGTATGTTCGGCGCCGGCCTGGGCGGTGGGCGCCCCGACCAGGTGCCGGTGGCCAAGAGCGACTTCATCGCCGCAGCGATCGGGGAGGAGCTCGGCCTGTTCGGCCTGGTCGCGGTGATCGTGCTCTACCTGGTGCTGGTCGAGCGGGGCCTGCGCACCTCGCTGATCGTGCGCGACGGCTTCGGCAAGCTGCTGTCCGCCGGCCTCGCGTTCGCGGTGGCCTGGCAGGTGTTCGTCGTCCTGGGCGGGGTCACCGGCCTGCTGCCGCTGACCGGCCTGACCACCCCGTTCCTCGCCTACGGCGGGTCCTCGCTGGTGGCCAACTTCGGCCTGATCGCGCTGCTGGTGCGGATCAGTGATGCCGCACGCCGCCCCGCCACCCCGCCGCCCGCCACCCCGCAGAAGCTCACCGACGCCCCCACCGAGGTGGTCCGGCCATGACCGCGACCCACCACCGCACCGATCACCAGCAGCGTGACGCCCCCACCGAGGTGGTCCGGCCATGACCGCGACCCACCACCGCACCGATCACCAGCAGCGTGACGCCCCCACCGAGGTGGTCCGGCCATGACCGTGACCCACCACCGCACCGATCACCAGCAGCGTGACGCGCCCACGGAGGTGGTCCGCCCGTGAACGCGCCCCTGCGCAAGGTGGCCATCAGCGTCCTGGTGCTGTTCACCCTGCTCATCGTCAACGTCAACGTCATCCAGGTGGTCCGCGCCGACTTCCTGCGGAGCCACGAGCGCAACACCCGCACCCTGGTCGAGGAGTACGACCAGGAGCGCGGGGCGATCGTCGTCGCCGGCAACGAGGTCGCCAGCTCGGTGCCCAGCGAGGGCAGCCGGCTGGGCTACCTGCGCCAGTACCCGCAGGGCCCGGTGTACGCCCCCGTCACCGGGTACTACTCGCTCATCTACGGCCGCACCGGGATCGAGGACGCGGCGAACGACGTCCTCGCCGGCACCGACGCGCGCCTGGCCTTCCGCCGGCTCACCGACATCTTCACCGGCCGCGACCCGGCCGGCGGCAACGTGGAGCTGACCATCGACCCGGCCGTGCAGCAGGCGGCGATGGAGGGTCTGGCCGGGCTCGACGAGGGGCTCGCCGGCGCCGTGGTCGCGCTCGATCCCTCGACCGGCGCCGTGCTGGGCCTGGCCAGCACGCCCACGTTCGACCCGAACCTGCTCTCCTCGCACGACCCGGCCGCGATCCGCGAGTACCGGGAGTCGCTGACCGAGGACCAGGTGACCAACTTCGCCCTCGACGAGCGCTTCGCGGCCGGCTCGATCTTCAAGGTGATCGTCTCCGCCGCGGCGCTGGCCACCGACGACTACACGCCCGAGACGGTCATCCCGGCCCCCCAGGACTACGTCCTGCCCGGTACCGAGGAGACGCTGCAGAACTTCGGCAACTCCGCCTGCAGCCCCAGCGGCGAGCAGCCGCTGATCGACGCGCTCACCATCTCCTGCAACACGGCCTTCGCCCAGCTCGGCATCGACCTCGGTGAAGACCGGGTCCGGGACATGGCCGAGGCGTTCGGCCTCGACGACGAGAAGCGGGAGATCCCGCTGCCGGTCGCCGGCAGCACGATCGGTGAGATCGACGGCGACGCCCAGCTGGGGCAGACCTCCATCGGCCAGTTCAACGTGCAGGTCACGCCGATGCAGGCCGCGATGATCGCCGCCGCGGTCGCCAACGACGGCGTGCTCATGGAGCCGTACCTGGTCGAGTCGGTGCAGGCCCCCGACCTCAGCGTCATCGACCAGACCGAGCCACAGGTGCTCTCCGAGCCGGTCTCCGAAGAGGTCGCCGAGCAGCTCACCGAGATGATGACCAGCGTCGTCGACAACGGCTCGGGTCGCCGGGCCCGGATCAGCGGTGTGCAGGTGGCCGGCAAGACGGGCACGGCGGAGAACGCTGGGGCCGACCACAACTGGTTCATCGGCTTCGCCCCCGCCGACGACCCGCAGATCGCCGTGGCCGTCTTCGTCCGCAACGGCGGCGGCACCGGCGGCGACGTCTCCGCACCGATCGCGCGCTCGGTCATCGAGGCCCGGCTGGGGGCCGGCGGCTGATGGCCGTGCGCGTGGGCACCGTGCTGGCCGGCCGCTACGAGATCACCGCCCCGATCGCCACCGGCGGGATGGGCGAGGTCTGGCAGGCCAAGGACCTCACCCTGGGCCGCACCGTCGCGGTGAAGATCCTCAAGAGCGAGTACACCGGCGACTCGAACTTCCTCATCCGCTTCCGCAACGAGGCCCGGCACACCGCCGCCCTGTCCCACCCCAACATCGCCTCGGTCTACGACTACGGGGAGACGGTGGACCCGTCGGACGGGAGCGAGGGCGGCCAGCGCCTGGCCTACCTGGTCATGGAGTTCGTCGAGGGCAAGCCGCTGGTGACGATCCTGGCCGAGCGCGGCCGGCTGACCCCCCAGCAGACCCTCGACGTCCTCGGCCAGGCCGGCGAGGGGCTGTCGGCGGCGCACGCGGCCGGCATGGTGCACCGCGACATCAAGCCCGGGAACCTGCTGGTGCGTCCCGACGGCGTGGTGAAGCTGACCGACTTCGGCATCGCCTACGCCCGGGACGCCGCACCGCTCACCCGCACCGGCATGGTCGTGGGCACCGCGCAGTACCTCTCCCCGGAGCAGGCGCAGGGGCACGTCGTCACCGCCGCCTCCGACGTCTACTCCCTGGGCGTGCTGGGCTACGAGTGCGTCGCCGGGGTGCGCCCCTTCGACGGGGAGTCCCAGGTCGCCATCGCGCTGGCCCAGATCAACCGGCCGCCCCCGCCGATGCCCGCCGACGTGCCACGGCCGGTGCGGGCACTGATCGAGCGCGCCCTGGCCAAGGACCCCGCCGCCCGCTTCCCCGACGGCGGCGCCTTCGCCGCCGTCGTCCGGCAGGTGGCCGCGGGCGGCCAGGTCGCGCCCAGCACCGCCATGACCACCGTCCTGGACCAGGACGGCATCTCCACCACGATGATCCCGGCCACCGACCCGGGCGCCGTCCGTGGTCCGGCGACCGCCCCGCGGACGATGCCCCCGCTCGCCGCCGGATCGGTCGACGGGGACCGCTGGTCGGCCAGCAGGTGGGACGGCGACGATCCGGACCCGGCGGACCGGCGCCGCAGGCTGCTCATGGTCATCGGTGCGGTCGTCCTCGTGCTCGCCGTGGCCGGTGGCCTGTTCGCGGCGGTGACCGCCGGAGGTGACGAGGACCGGAGCCGCACGGCCGACGACGACCCTTCGGCGACCAGCACCGCGCCCGCCCGCACCAGCGCATCCGACGCCATCGCCTTCGACGTCGCCGACTACGTGGGCGAGGACGTCGACGACGTCCGGTCGACACTGGCGGGACTCGGCTTCGTCGACGTCCGACAGGAGGCCGCCACGCAGGACCAGCTCCAGGCAGCCGGCGTCGAGCTGGCGGCCGGCGAGGTCGTCACCGCCTCGCCACCGGCGGGGCAGTTGGCCGGGGACGAGACGATCACCCTCTACGTTGCGGAGTCCGCTTACTCGCCGGACGAGCAGGACGAGGACCAGGGCGGCGGAGCATCGGTCAGCCAGAGCCCCTCCGGTGGGGGGAGCACCCGGTCGACAGCGACCGCGACACTCACCGTGACCGCCACGCAGACGCCCACGGCCAGCAGGCAGAGCCAGACCCCGTCCTCAGCGACCCAGTCGTCGACGCCCCCTCCACCAGCCGTGGAGCCCCCGGCCGATGAGCCACCGGCCGAGGAGCCACCTCCAGAGGAGCCACCGGCTGAGGAGGAGGGCGGGCAGCAGGCCGGGACGAACCTGGGAGCCCCTGCGGGTGGCCCTGGCGGTCCACTGGGCACCCCGTGACCCTCGTGTCACGCACTGCTCGCGTCTCACGCACTGCTCGCGTCGCGCCGGTGCGGCCGCCGTCAGCGATTAGGCTCCGCGACGGCGTGGCGCAGACCCGGTCGTCGGCGCCTCCGCACCGCACGGCCCGAGAGGAACCCCGATGACCAGCCCCCAGGTGCTCGGTGAGCGCTACGAGATCGGCGGGGTGCTCGGCCGCGGCGGCATGGCGGAGGTGCACCGCGGGCGCGACCTCCGGCTCGGCCGTGAGGTCGCCGTCAAGGTGCTGCGCCAGGACCTGGCCCGCGACCCCTCGTCCCAGGTCCGCTTCCGCCGCGAGGCGCAGGCCGCGGCCTCGCTGAACCACCCGGCGATCGTCGCCGTCTACGACACCGGTGAGGACCGCACCGCCACCGGCGCCACGCCCTACATCGTCATGGAGTACGTCGAGGGCGAGACGCTGCGCGACGTGGTCCGGCACGAGCGCCGGCTGTCGCCGGAACGGGCGATGTCGTTGACCGCCGACATCTGCGCGGCGCTGGACTTCAGCCACCGGAACGGCATCGTGCACCGGGACGTCAAGCCCGGCAACGTCATGATCACGCCCCAGGGCACGGTCAAGGTGATGGACTTCGGCATCGCCCGGGCGGTGTCGGACTCCGCCGCGACCATGACCTCCACCGCCGCGGTGATCGGCACGGCGCAGTACCTGTCCCCCGAGCAGGCCCGCGGCGAGGGCGTCGACGCGCGCTCCGACGTCTACTCCGCCGGCTGCCTGCTCTACGAGCTGGTCACCGGGAGCCCGCCGTTCACCGGCGACTCCCCGGTGGCGGTCGCCTACCAGCACGTGCGCGAGGACCCCCGGACGCCGTCGTCGATCAACCCCGAGATCCCGCCGGAGCTCGACGCCATCCTGCTCAAGGCGATGAGCAAGAACCCGGCCAACCGGTACCAGTCCGCCGCCGAGATGCGGGCGGACCTGCTGCGCGCCGTCGCCGGCCAGCGCGTCGAGGCGACGCCGGTGATGAGCGACGCCGAGAAGACCACCATCATGAACGGCGCGGCCGTCGGCCCGCAGGGCTACGACGACCGGCACTGGGACGCCGAGGACGACGAGGCGGCCCGCAAGCGCAAGCGGAACCGGGTCATCGCCGCGGTCGTGGGGGCGCTGGTGCTCATCGCCGCCGTCGTCGGGGTCCTCATCGCGATCAACGGCGACGACGAGCCGACCGAGCCGGTGGTGGAGATGTCCACCGTCCCGACGCTGGTCGACCTCACCCGCCAGGAGGCGCTGGCCGAGATCGTGGCGGCGGACCTGACCGAGGGCACCATCACCACGGAACCGAGCACCGAGGAGCAGCGCGACCGGGTCCTGCGCTCCGACCCGGCCGCCGGCGAGGAGGTCGACCCCGGCACCCCCGTCGCGCTGGTCATCGGCGCCGGCCCGGAGGCGGTGACCGTGCCCGAGGTGATCGGGCTGACCGAGTCCGGTGCGCGCAACAGCCTGAGCACCGCCGGGTTCACCGGGATCGTCAACGCCAGCCAGGTGGACTCCCTCGAGCCGGCCGGCCGCGTGGTGTCCATCTCGCCGGGTGAGGGCACCCAGGCCCCTCCGGACCAGACGTTCACCCTCGGCATCTCCACCGGCAGCGTCGAGCTGCCCGACGTCTCCGGGCAGACCGAGCAGGCCGCCCGACAGGCCCTGCTCGACGCCGGGATCCCGGCCGGGAACATCACCGCGCAGAACGTGGAGCGCGGCGACGTCGCACCCGGCACCGTGGTCGGCACCGAGCCGGGCGCGCGGACCCAGGTCACCGCGGGCGACACGATCACCCTGCTGCTCGCCGTCCCCGAGCCGACCGACCCCACGCCCAGCGCGACCCCCACCGCCACGCCGACCGAGACGGCGGCCGGGACACCGACCGAGACGGCCCCGGCCCCGGGCGACTGAGCAACCGGACACCGACGACGAGGGCCCCTCCCCGGGAACACCGGGGAGGGGCCCTCGTCGTCGAGCGGGGCGCTGCGGAGGTCAGACGGTGGCCGTGGTCAGCCGGCGGACGGTCGCGGCGGCCGAGGCGACGACGTCGGGGTCGGGCGCGAGCCCGCACCGGGTGAGCCAGTTGGCCAGCAGCTGGTGCCCGCCCTCGGTCAGCACCGACTCGGGGTGGAACTGCACACCCTCGATCGGCAGCTCCCGGTGCCGCAGCGCCATCACGATCCCCGACGGCGTCCGCCCGGTGACCTCCAGCTCGGCCGGCACGCTGCCGGCCTCCACAGCCAGCGAGTGGTACCTGGTCGCGGTGAACGGCGAGGGGAGTCCGGCGAGCACGCCCTCCCCGTCG
Source organism: Modestobacter sp. SYSU DS0875 (assembly GCF_054050915.1). Lineage (NCBI taxonomy): Bacteria > Bacillati > Actinomycetota > Actinomycetes > Geodermatophilales > Geodermatophilaceae > Modestobacter > Modestobacter sp. SYSU DS0875. The sequence goes on from NZ_JBJHAH010000009.1 coordinate 97,489, forward strand.
TGGACCACCTCGCTGGTCTTGCCGTGCAGCAGCTCCGGCGCCCGGCCCACCACGCCACCGAAGGCCTCGGCGATCGCCTGGTGCCCCAGGCACACGCCCAGGACGGGCAGGTCGGCCTCGGCGGCGGCCCGCACCATCGGCACGGTCACCCCGGCGTCCACCGGCGTGCCCGGCCCCGGCGAGAGCAGCACCCCGGCGACGTCCAGGTCGCCGAGCTCGGCGATCGTCACGGCGTCGTTGCGCCGCACGATGCTGGGCACGCCCAGCTGTCCCAGGTACTGGACCAGGTTGTAGACGAAGCTGTCGAAGTTGTCGACGACCAGCACCGGCCGCCGCACCACGGGGGCGGAGGCGGTCACAGGTCCACCGTCACGTCGGCGAGAGGCACGTCGGCGGGAAGCGCGTCGGCGAGAGGCAAGGCAGGCTCGATCCACGGGGAGACGGCGAACGGGAGCAGCGCGACCACCGGGACCAGCACCGGCGAGGCGACCGCTCGCCGGCGGTGGCCCCAGGGGAGGTGCCGCCGGATCCAGGTGTACACGTCCGGTCTCCCTCCCGTCACCTGCGGGTCACCCGGCGGGGGATGAGCCGGCGTCGACCTCCGCGTAGCGCACGTCCAGCGGGCCTTCGTAGGCCGGCAGCGACACCTGCCGCTCGTCGGACACCCGGTAGGTGAGGCCGTACGCCTCGGCGGCCTGGCGCAGCACCGTCACCTCGCGCGAGGCCGCCAGCTCGCTGCGCATCTCCTCGGAGTCACCGACCGCGGTGATGACGAACGGCGGGGAGTAGGTGCGGCCCTGCAGCAGGAGGGTGTTGCCGACGCAGCGGACGGCGCTGGTGGCGATCAGCCGCTGGCCCATGATGGCCACCCCGTCGGCGCCGGCGGCCCACAGCGCGTTGACCACGCCCTGCACGTCGGACTGGTGGATGACGACGTCGTCGGGTGTCGCCCCGGTGGGCAGTCCACCGCCGACCGGGCGCGGGGCGTCGTCCAGCACGATCTCCACCCCGGACCCGCGCACGGGGGTGAGCCCCGCGGCGGCCAGGCCGCGCGCGGACCCGGCCTGCACCGCCGCGACCTCGACGTCACGGGTGGCCGCCTGGTCGGTGAGCGCCTGGACCCGACCCTGCAGCCGGACCAGTTCCTCCTGCTGGCGGGCGGCGACGGCGTCCCGCTGGCGGATGAGCTCCGACAGCTCGGTGATCTCCCCGGCCCGCAGGTCGGTGCCGCGCGCGGTCTGCCCGGAGGTGGCGAACAGCAGCCCGGCCGTCAGGGCGACGACGGGCACCAGCGCCGTCCAGACCGAGGAGCGGGACCAACGGGCCACCGGTACCTCCTGGGGGTCGGTCCGGGTACCCGGACAGGGGAAGCGGCCCGTCTCGAGCACGGCCGGTTCTCCCAGCAGCTTAGGCTGGGAGGAGGTCATGCCGGGGCGACAGTGCCCCGGCCCGGGAGGGAGTCCGCTCAGGTGCCGAAGTCCAAGGTGCGCAAGAAGTCGGTCTACACGCCGCCCGAGGGCGTGCTCCCGTCCTCGGCGGCACGGGCACGGGCGGCCCAGCCCAGTCCCCGCTGGTACGCGCCGGTGATGATCGCGCTCATGCTGCTCGGCCTGCTGTGGATCGTCGTCTACTACGTCGCCGGCCAGGACCTGGGCTTCATGGTCTCCCTCGGCGCCTGGAACTTCGCGATCGGGTTCGGCGCCATGGTGGCCGGCCTGGTCATGTCGATGCGCTGGCGCTGACCGCCGCTCGCGTCACGGAGGCCCTCGTCCCCCTGGGGACGGGGGCCTTCGTCGTTCCCGGGTCCGGGGACGCCTGCGGTGGCCGCCGGGCAAGGTCGACTTGACGTCTCCGCGCAGGTCAACGGCGTGAGCAGGGCACCACGCAGCGTCCGACTGTGCACAGCGGCCCGCTCCGTCCACAGGTGGCGCGGGCCGATGTCCACCGGGTTGTCCACCACATGTGGAGTCGGGAGGCGCGCTCGCAGGGCGCTGACCTGCGCAGACGTGGGGCGTGTGACTCGTGGGGCAGAAACGGCAGCGGGGTAACTACACCCGTGGAACTCCGTCCCCAGCTGTGTACACACCTGTGGGAATCCGGGTCCGATCTGGCGCCCCTCGACCCAGGAACAGCTCCCTACTACCCGGCAGCCCGAGGCGCAAACCAGGAGCGTGACGGGCCGTTCCCGGGCGTGTTGTCGACTTCCCGGCCCTGTGGACGAACCGCGGGATCCCACCGCACCCCTCCCGCAGGGGACTGCGGTCGTGCCCGGCGCCGTGGACCGCGATGTGGTCAGTCGGTCACGAGCTCCAGCAGGGTCGCGTTGGCCAAGCCGCCGCCCTCGCACATCGTCTGCAGCCCGTAGCGGGTGCCGGTGGACCGCATGGCGTGCACCAGCGTCGTCATGATCCGGGCACCGGAGGCGCCGAGCGGGTGACCGAGGGCGATCGCCCCGCCGCGGACGTTCACCCGCGCCGGATCGGCGCCGGTCTCCGCCAGCCAGGCCAGCGGTACCGAGGCGAACGCCTCGTTGACCTCGAACAGCCCGATCTCCGCCAGTTCGATCCCGGCTCGGTCCAGCAGCTTGCGCGTCGCCGGGATCGGCGCGGTCAGCATGATCACCGGGTCGTCACCGGCCACGACCGTGGTGTGCACCCGGACGATCGGCCTCAGCCCCAGGTCGGCGGCGCGGTCGGAGGTGGTGACCAGCAGGGCCGCGGCGCCGTCGGAGATCTGGCTGGCGTTGCCCGCGCTGACCACGCCGTCGGCCTGGAACGGCGTCGGCAGCGCGGCCAGCCGCTCCAGGGTGCCGCCGCTGCGGATGCCCTCGTCGACGGTGACCAGCGCGCCGTCGGGGGTGGGAACGGCGATCAGCTCGTCGTCGAACGCGCCGTCGGCCTGCGCCTTGCCGGCCCGCTCGTGCGAGCGGAGCGCGTACTCGTCGAGTTCCGTGCGGCTGAGCCCCCACCGGGCGGCGATCATCTCCGCGCCCACGCCCTGGTGCGGGGCGACCCCGCCGTACCGGGTCAGGAAAGCCGGGCCCAGCGGGCTGCCGGCCGTGCCGTCGCCGGCCGAGGAGCCCATCGGCACCCGGCTCATCGACTCCACACCGCCGGCGACCACCAGGTCCGCCTGCCCGCTGACCACCGCCGCGGCAGCGAAGGCAACGGCCTGCTGCGAGGAGCCGCACTGCCGGTCGACGGTGGTGCCGGGCACCGACTCCGGCCAGCCGGCGGCGAGTGCGGCGAGCCGGCCGACGTTGGCGGTCTGCTCCCCGACCTGGGTGACGCAGCCCCAGATCACGTCGTCGACCTCCGCCGGGTCGATCCCGGTGCGCGCGGCGAGCGCGGCGAGCACGGTCGCCGACAGGTCGACGGCGTGGACACCGGCAAGCCCTCCCCTGCGCCGGCCCACCGGCGTGCGGACCGCGGCGCAGATGACGGCATCGCGCATGACCCCTCCTCGTGTCGACGCTGACCCGGCCGGGGGCGAACCCGGTGGAAGTGATGCAGGTCTCCCGGACGGAGTACACCACGGACGGCTGACAAGCTGGTCGGGTGCAGTGGTCCCCACGGGTCGGCGAGACGGTCGCCCTGGCCGCCGTCGGCCTGGCTCTGGCGGCGGGCGCCGCGTTCTCCGACCCGGCGGGCAGGCTGCTGCTCGGCGCCGCGGCTCTCCTGCTCGGCGGGATCGCCGTCCGCGACGCCGTCCTGCGCCCACGCCTGCGCAGCGGCCCGGAGGGCGTCACGGTGCGTGGGATGACCGGGGCCACGACGATCGCCTGGCCGGCGCTGCGGGTGCGGCTGCGCGAGCAGCGTCGCTGGGGGATCCGTGGGCGCACGCTCGAGCTGGAGGACCGCCGCGACGACGCCGTCCTGGTGGTGCTGGGCCGCCGCGACCTCGGTGCCGACCCGGCCGTGGTGGCCGAGGCGCTGCTCGCCCCAGGTGCGTCGCGCTAGCTAGCGCAGCCCGCCGAACACCAGCACCAGCAGGACGACGACGACCACCGCGACCCCGGCGACCTGGAGGGCCCGGTGGCGCCGTGCACCCACGAGGACGGCGGCGGTGACCGCGCCGGTGACCAGCCCGCCGAGGTGGCCCAGCAGCGACACCCCGGGCAGGAAGCTGATGAACAGGTTGATCGCCAGCAGGGTGAGCAGACCCCGCAGGTCCTGCTTCTGGTGCAGCAGCACGACGCCCAGCGCGCCGAGCAGGCCGTAGATGGCGGCCGAGGCGCCGACCACCCCGCCGTAGTACGAGCCGAACACCTGCAGCGCCGCGGAGCCCCCCAGCGCGGAGACCAGGTAGACGGTGAGGAAGCGCCAGCGGCCCAGCTGCCGCTCCAGCTCGGAGCCGAACAGCAGCAACGCGAGCATGTTCAGGGCCAGGTGCACCGGGCCCACGTGGGTGAACGCGCTGGTGACCACCCGCCACCACTCACCGGCGTCGACCGCGTAGGGGCTCGTCGCGAAGTCGTTCTGCAGGGGGGAGGAGAAGCTGTTGAACGGGTTGACGTCCACGGTGGCCGCGGAGACCGCCGTCGCGAGGGCCACGGCGACGTTGAGCGCGATCAGCGTCAGGGTGACCACGCCCCAGCGGCGGCCGGCCAGCCGCGCCCCGGTGGTCCGGCGCGGGCGCCGCACCTCGGCCGCGCCGACGCGGACGTCCTCGGGGCACTGGAAGCCGACCGACGCCGGGATCATGCACTCCGGGCAGATCGGCCGGCCGCAGCGGGTGCAGCGCACCCCGGTGGGCCGGTCCGGGTGCCGGTAGCAGGTAGCGGGCGGGGGCACCGGCTGCGGGTCGGCCCCGCCGGTGCCCCCGGTCCCGTCAGGGGTGGTCAGCTGCGCTGCACCTCGACCGACTCGATCACCACGTCGTCGACCGGGCGGTCGTTGCGGCCGGTGCGCACGGCGGCGATCCGGTCGACGACCTCGCGGCCGGCCTGGTCGGCCACCTCGCCGAAGATGGTGTGCTTGCGGTTGAGGTGCGGGGTCGGGCCCACGGTGATGAAGAACTGCGAGCCGTTGGTGCCCGGGCCGGCGTTGGCCATCGCCAGCAGGTAGGGGCGGTCGAACGACAGCTCCGGGTGGAACTCGTCGCCGAACTGGTAGCCCGGGCCACCGAAGCCCTGGCCCAGGGGGTCACCGCCCTGGATCATGAAGCCGCTGATGACGCGGTGGAAGATCGTGCCGTCGTACAGCTTGTCGGTGGTCTTCTCCCGGGTGGCCGGGTGCGTCCACTCGCGGGCGCCCTCGGCCAGGTCGGCGAAGTTCGCGACCGTCTTGGGGGCGTGGTCGGGGAACAGGTCGACGGTGATGTCGCCGTGGTTGGTGTGCAGGACGGCGCGCCGTGCGGCGGGGGTCTGTTCGGTCACGACACCACTCTCCCACTGCGGTCCGCCGGTTCGCCGGGGCACCCGGGTGCACGGCCCGGGCCGTCGGCGGCTGGAGTGGAGACGAGGGGAATCGAACCCCTAACCCCCGCCTTGCAAAGGCGGTGCTCTGCCAATTGAGCTACGTCCCCGGGAGCACGGCCGGAGCCGTGCGGTGGATCAGGAGGAGCGGGGGGTGCTGACCGAGCCGGGTCCGCGGGTGGCCTCGGCCCACAGGTCGGCCTCGCCCTTGCCGGCCGAACGCTTGCGGACGGCGACGACGGCACTGGCAGCGATCGCTGCGACCGTCAGCTTCTTCAGCACCCGGTGACCTCCTCGGACGGTGCGGTCACCGCGACCCGGCGACCGCTGTCGGTGACCGGGCCCGGCCGACTCGTACGAGCCGGCCGGATCCTGGTGCACGGGTGGGCCTGGGAGGACTTGAACCTCCGGCCTCATCCTTATCAGGGATGCGCTCTAACCGCCTGAGCTACAGGCCCGTGGACCGTGGAGAAGCTTACCTGGCCCACCTACGGCCCCGCCGCGGGGGTGTCCAACCGTGGGCGTAGCGCGTGGGCATGGCACCCGAGGAGTCGTCATCTTTCGACGGACAGCCAACGGGCGCTGCCCTACCCTCCCTCTCTCGCAGGGGACGGCGGCCGAGTCAACGGCCTGCCTGGAACGGCCAGACCCCTTGGCGAGGAATGCACCGCGAACGCCGGCCGCACCCGTTAGCGGCGGGGGGCGACGAGTGACCGAACAGCGGCTGTCATCGCTCGACGCGTCTCGGCCCATCCCGCCGGATCACGCGGTGGGCTTGGCCGGTTCTCTTCGACATCCGAGATGCGCAGGTAACGCCTCTGGTTGAGCTCGATCTGGACTGCGTCGACACGTTCATCGTCGGCCCATCGCTCGACGATGTACCCGCCGGTGAACCGGACGTTGCGAGCGATGGTGAGACCTGCCTGGCGGAGTGCTCGCTCGACCCGATCGCTGGCATCGGCGCTTGCTGTACGCCCGTTCCCATCTCCGAGCACCACATCCACGCCGAGCGGGAGACCGAAGCTGTGCAGGTCCAGCAGCAGAACCCGGCGGTGCTGCTGCAGGGCCGCGTTGACGGCCCGGTCAAGTGCCTGGTGGTAGGGGCCATGAGCCATGTCGAGCCGAGCTTGCAGGTCCTCGTTGGTCAGTTCTCGGTCATACAGGGGCACGCCGGCAGGGTCGCGGGCCGGCACGGCGGTGGACCAGAAGTCGCCGTGGAGAGGCGGTGCCAGTGCTCGATTGGCGTCAGCGACGAAGCGACTCAGTCGGGTCAGCACGGTGGGAACAGAGAGCTGGTCTGACAGATCGAAGAGCTCAGCGGTGTACCAGTCTGACCACAGTGTTTCCGGGGGAAGCCGCAGTCCCTCGGTGTACACCTGCGGCACATGTCTGCCCCCGTGCGGGACGGACAACAGAACGGCGGCCGGCTCGCTCGAGTGGAGGGTGGTTACATCACCGCCCGCCATGGCGACCCTTCTGTCGTGCCAGCACTCCCCTGGCGGAACGCGCGACGGTCGTCGTGCGCATGACGACGGCGCGGTTCCACAGCTTCGGTGCTGCCTGCTCACCGATGGCATCAACAGACCTCCGTGCGGCCTGCCGGTTCAGTCCCCACCCAAGGCCTGGCTGCCCGGCTGGTCCACCAGTGATTGAGGCGGTCTGTGATCCTGCTCAGTCTCGCTCGGCGAGGGTGACCTCAAGGCCACCGACGAGGTCCGAGCAGAGGTTGTAGATGAACGCCGCCACGGTGCACAGCGCCGTCAGGAGCACGATGTTGATCGCGCCGATCACCGCGGCGCCGCCGAAGACGATCCCGGCGGTGATGACGTCGCCGCCACCCTCGTCGGAGGTGCGCAGCTGGGCGAAGACCTCGTTGAGGGTGTCGAACACGTCCAGGCCGCCCAGCACGCCGTACAGGATGCCGACCGCGACCATCCAGACGAAGAAGAGCGCGATGGACACGACCAGCGAGATCTTCAGCGCCGACCAGGTGTCGATGTGCCGCAGCTGCAGTCGCGCCCGCCGGGGGCCACGGCTCTTCCCGGTGGCCCCCGCCGTCCCGGCGGCACCGCCGGGGCCACCGTCGGTGGGGGCGCCGGCGGGACGGGCGGCCCGCGGTGGTGTGGCGCCGGCCGGGGGCAGCGTCACCGCCTGGGTGGCGTCGACCGGCGGGGGATCGGTCGGGGTGGCGGTGCGGCCGCCGGCAGGGCGCGCGGCCTCGGCCCGGGCGCTCCCGGAGCGACCGCTGCCCGCCCGGGCGGCCCCGGCACGAGTGGAATCGTCGAAGCCGGGCCGGTCGTCCCCGACTCCGCTCCTGCCGGCAGTCGGGGTGGCCCCGTCGCCGGCTGCTCCGGAGCTGGCCTCGGGCGGCGTCCCCGCGTCCGGCGTGCCGGTCTCCTCACGGGAGTCGGCACGCACCGAACTGCGGGTCCGGTCGCTCATCCCAGTCTCCTGTCCACCAGCGGCAGTCACCGCACCGAGGCACCTCCCGGTGGGCGGCATCCACTGGTGCGCCCACCGGTCACTGCCGGGTCGTCATGCAGCCCGGGGAGGGGACGTCGTCGTCCCGTCCCCGGGCTGGCATCCGTTTCAGCCTAGGCTTCGGGCTCGTCGTTGTCCGTCGTACGCGCGATAGCCACGATCGAGACATCTTCGGGCAAGTTCATGAGCTTGACACCCATCGTCGCCCGGTCCCGGGTGTGCCGCACGCCGTTGACCGGCGTCCGGATCACGCCGCCACCGGAGGTGATGGCGTACAGCTCGTCGCCGAGCACCACCGCGAGCGCCCCGACCAGCGGGCCCTTGCGGGCCTTCGGGTCAGCGGTGAGCACGCCCTTGCCGCCGCGCCCCTGCTCCGGGTAGTGCTCGATGCCGGTGCGCTTGGCGTAGCCGCCCTCGGTGGCGACCAGCACGTCGACGCCCTCCTGGACGACGATCATCGACAGCAGCGTGTCGTCGTCGGCCAGCGAGATGCCCCGCACGCCCTCGGTCGCCCGCCCCATCGGCCGCAGCTGGGCGTCGTCGGCCTTGAAGCAGATCGACATCGCCTTGCGGGTGACCAGGAGCAGGTTCTGCTCCTGGTTGATCAGCGCGGCGCCCACCAGCTCGTCGCCCTCGCGCAGGTTGATCGCGATGACGCCGCCGCTGCGGGGGGAGTCGAAGTCGGTGAGCCGGGTCTTCTTCACCTGCCCCTTGGCGGTGGCCAGCACCAGGTAGGGGGCGACCGTGTAGTCCTTGATCTGGATGACCTGGGCGATCTTCTCGTCCGGCTGGAACGCCAGGATGTTCGCCACGTGCGCACCGCGGGCGGTGCGCGCCGCCTCGGGCAGCTCGTAGGCCTTCGCCCGGTAGACGCGGCCCTTGTTGGTGAAGAACAGGATCCAGTCGTGGGTGGAGCCCACGAAGAACTGCTGCACCAGGTCGTCCTGCTTGAGCTGCGCGCCCATCACGCCCTTGCCGCCGCGCCGCTGGGAGCGGTAGAGGTCGGCCTTGGTGCGCTTGGCGTAGCCGGTGCGGGTGATCGTGACGACCACCTGCTCCTCGGCGATGAGGTCCTCCATCGAGACGTCACCGTCGTTGGCCACGAACTGGGTGCGCCGGTCGTCGCCGTACTTGTCGACGATCTCGCGGAGCTCGTCACGGACGATCTGCCGCTGCCGCTCGGGCGAGTCGAGGATCGCCTGCAGATCGGCGATGCGGGCCTCGATCTCGGCCAGCTCGTCCAGGATCCGCTGCCGCTCCAGCGCGGCGAGCCGGCGCAGCTGCAGGTCCAGGATCGCGACGGCCTGGATCTCGTCGACGTCCAGCAGCTCCATCAGGCCGGTCCGGGCGGCCTCGGCGGACTCGCTGCGGCGGATCAGCGCGATCACCGCGTCGAGCTGGTCGAGGGCCTTGGCGTACCCGCGCAGGATGTGGGCGCGCTCCTCGGCCTTGCGCAGCCGGTAGCGCGTGCGCCGGACGATGACCTCGACCTGGTGGGTCACCCAGTGCTTGACCAGCTCGTCCAGGCGCAGCGTGCGGGGCACGCCGTCGACGATCGAGAGCATGTTGCAGCCGAAGGTGGTCTGCAGCTGGGTGTGCTTGTAGAGGTTGTTCAGCACCACCTTCGCGACCGCGTCCCGGCGCAGCGTGATGACCAGCCGGCGACCGACCCGGTCGCTGGACTCGTCGGCGATCTCGCTGATCCCCTGCAGCCGGCCCTCCTTGACCGCCTCGGCGATCGACTCGGCCAGGTTGTCCGGGTTGACCTGGTAGGGCAGCTCGGTGACGACGAGCTGCACCCGGCCCCGGCTGTCCTCCTCCACGGTGACGACGGCGCGCATGCGCACCGACCCGCGGCCGGTGCGGTAGGCGTCCTCGATCCCCTCACGGCCGACGATCAGGCCGTGGGTCGGGAAGTCCGGGCCCTTGATCCGCTCCATGCAGGCGGTGAGCATCTCCTCGGCCTCGGCCTCGGGGTGGTCGAGCACCCAGTACGCCGCCTCGGCGACCTCGCGCAGGTTGTGCGGCGGCATGTTGGTCGCCATGCCGACCGCGATCCCGGCCGAGCCGTTGATGAGCAGGTTGGGCACCCGGGAGGGGAGCACCACCGGCTCCTGCGTGCGGCCGTCGTAGTTGGCCTGGAAGTCGACGGTCTCCTCGTCGATCCCCGACAGCATCTCCATGGCCAGCGGGGTCAGCCGGCACTCGGTGTAGCGCATCGCGGCCGGCGGGTCGTTGCCCGGCGAGCCGAAGTTCCCCTGGCCGTCGATCAGCGGGTACCGCATCGACCATGGCTGGGCCAGCCGCACCAGGGCGTCGTAGATCGCCGAGTCGCCGTGGGGGTGGTAGTTGCCCATGACCTCCGCGACCGGGCGGGCGCACTTGACGTACCCGCGGTCGGGGCGGAAGCCCTGGTCGTACATGGCGAACAGCACGCGGCGGTGCACGGGCTTGAGACCGTCGCGCACCTCCGGCAGCGCGCGGCCCACGATCACGCTCATCGCGTAGTCGATGTAGCTGCGCTGCATCTCCTGCTGGAGGTCGACCGCTTCCACGCGGTCGCGGCTGGGTGTCTCTGTCACGTCTGGTTCTCCACAAGTCGATACACAGCGGTGGGAAAAGGGCCCTCGTGTCCCCCACCGCGCGCGAGCTCGCGGCGGGCCCCTGCACGGGGGCCGGCGAGCGGGTGGGGGCGAGGGGTCCTCTTACACGTCGAGGAAGCGGACGTCCTTGGCGTTGCGGGTGATGAAGCTGCGGCGGGCGACGACGTCCTCGCCCATCAGGATGCTGAACAGCTCGTCGGCGGCCGCGGCGTCCTCCAGGGTGACCTGGCCCAGCAGCCGGGTCTCGGGGTTCATCGTGGTCTCCCACAGCTCGCTGGCGTTCATCTCGCCGAGGCCCTTGTACCGCTGGATGCCGTCGTCCTTGGGGACCTTCCGGCCGGCGTCGGCACCCGCCTTGAGCAGCGCGTCGCGCTCGCGGTCGGAGTAGGCGTACTCGTCGCCGACCTTGCCGCCCCACTTGATCTTGTACAGCGGCGGCCGGGCCAGGTAGACGTGCCCGGCCTCGACCAGTGGCCGCATGAAGCGGAAGAGCAGGGTCAGCAGCAGGGTGCAGATGTGCTGGCCGTCGACGTCGGCGTCGGCCATCAGCACGACCTTGTGGTAGCGGAGCTTCGCCAGGTCGAACTCGTCGTGGATCCCGGTACCGAAGGCGGTGATCATCGACTGGACCTCGGTGTTCTTCAGCACCCGGTCGATGCGCGCCTTCTCGACGTTGATGATCTTGCCGCGGATGGGCAGGATCGCCTGGAACATCGAGTCCCGGCCGGACTTCGCCGAACCACCGGCGGAGTCACCCTCGACGATGTAGATCTCGGAGTTCCGTGGGTCGGTGGAGCGGCAGTCCGAGAGCTTGCCCGGCAGCCCGCTGACGCTGAGCAGGTTCTTGCGGGCCAGCTTGCGCGCGTCCTGCGCGGCCCGGCGGGCCCGCGCGGCGGAGGCGGCCTTGGTGATGATGGTCTTCGCCTCGGCCGGGTTGGCCTCGAACCAGTGCCCGATCTGCTCGTTGCACACGCGCTGCACGAAGCCCTTGACCTCGGTGTTGCCGAGCTTGGTCTTCGTCTGGCCCTCGAACTGGGGGTCGCCGAGCTTGACCGACACGATCGCCGCGAGGCCCTCGCGGATGTCGTCGCCGGTGAGCTTGTCGTCCTTGCCCTTGAGGAGCTTCTTCTCCTCCGCGTAGCGGTTGACGATCGAGGTCAGCGCCGCACGGAAGCCCTCCTCGTGGGTGCCGCCCTCGTGGGTGTTGATGATGTTGGCGAAGGTGTGCACCGACTCGGAGTACGCGTCGGACCACTGCATCGCGATCTCGACCGACATGGCGGTGTCGTTCTTGCCCGTGCCCTCGGCGGAGAAGCCGATGACCGACCGGTGGATCGGCGCCTTGCGCCGGTTGAGGTGGGCGACGTAGTCGACCAGGCCGCCGTCGTAGCGGTAGGTGACCTCGGTCGGCTCGAACGCCTCGTCCGCGGCCTCGACCGGGACGGCCGCCTCGGCCAGCGAGTCCTCGCCGACGCCGGTCTCCGCCTTGCCGTGCCCGGGGCGCTCGTCGCGCAGCACGATGGTCAGGCCCTTGTTGAGGAAGGCCATCTCCTGCAGCCGGCGGTTGATCGTGTCGTAGGAGTAGGTCGTCGTCTCGAAGATCGAGCCGTCGGCCCAGAACGTGATCGAGGTGCCCCGCTTGTCGGTCGGGCCGACCTCCTCCAGCGGACCGGGCTTGGCGTCGGTGTAGTGCTGGTGCCACTCCTTGCCCTTGGTCCAGACGGTCACGTCCAGCTGGGTGGACAGCGCGTTGACCACGGTGACGCCGACGCCGTGCAGACCACCGGAGACGCCGTAGCTCTTGCCGTCGAACTTGCCGCCCGCGTGCAGGATGGTCATGACGACCTCGACGGTCGGCCGCTTCTCCACCGGGTGCATGTCGACCGGGATGCCGCGGCCGTTGTCCTCGACGCGGACGCCGCCGTCGGCGAGCAGGGTGACCCGGACGGTGTCGCAGTACCCGGCCAGCGCCTCGTCGACGGCGTTGTCCACGACCTCCCACACCATGTGGTGCAGACCGCGCTCACCGGTCGAGCCGATGTACATGCCGGGACGCTTGCGGACCGCCTCGAGTCCCTCGAGGACGGTGATGGAGCTGCCGGAGTAGGCGGTCTCGTTCTGGGGCGCAGCGACCACGGGGGGCCCTTCTCTCGCGCAGCTCCGCAGCCGTCCGCGCGCCCGCGACGACGGTGTCGGGAGGCGCAGGACGGCGCTCAGCGGGCTGCTGGCGGTGTGTCTCCTCCAGAGTACCGGGTCGTGCCGCGCCGAGGGCGCCGTCCACGCCCTGACGTGCTTCCAGAGCCCCTCCCGGGATGCGCACCACCACCCGTGTCGACCCCCGAGTCGACACGCCGTCTCGAGGCGGCTGGGGGCTCGGCCGGTTCCACGTGGAACCGACTTCCTCAGGCGAGCAACTGGGCGGTGGCGAGCTCCCGGTAGAGGGGGCTGACGTCGAGGAGCTCATCGTGCGTGCCCGTGGCGACCACCCGCCCCGCCTCCAGCACCACGATCCGGTCGCTGTCCAGCACCGTGGACAGCCGGTGGGCGACCACCAGCAGCGCCCGTTCCGCGCCGGCCGCGGCCAGGGTGTCGCGCAGCAGGCCCTCGTTGCGGGCGTCCAGGCTGGCGGTCGGCTCGTCGAGCAGCAACAGGGCCGGACGGGACAGCAGCGACCGGGCGATCGCCAGCCGCTGCCGCTCGCCGCCGGACAGCAGCACGCCGTCGTCACCGACCGGCACGTCCAGCCCCAGCGGGGAGCGCTGCACCACCCCGGTGAGCCCGACGTCGGCCAGCGCCCGCCACAGCTCGGGCTCGGCGGTGCCCGGGGCGGCGAGCAGCAGGTTCTCCCGCACCGTGCCGGCCAGCACCGGGGCCTCCTGCTCCACGTAGCCGATCCGCGCCCGCAGTGCCGCCCGCGGCAGCTCCCGGACGTCGGTGCCGGCCCAGCGCACCACCCCGCCGGTCAGCGGGTAGAAGCCCTCCACCAGCGCCAGGACCGTCGACTTGCCCGCTCCCGACGGACCGACCAGCGCCGTCCGGCTGCCCGCGTCGACGGTGAGGGAGACCCCGCGCAGCACCGGGTCGCCACCGCCCGGATAGGCGAAGTCGACGCCGTCGAGCTCCAGCAGGGGAACCGGGTCACCAGGCGGCGGCACCCGCAGCACCGCCGCGGCGCCACCGGCCGGGCGGTGCTCGGGCACCTCGTCGTGCTCGGGCTCGAGCGCCAGCACCTCCTGCACCCGGGCCAGCGCGCCGAGGCCGGCCTGCAGCTGGGTCCAGGAGCCGATCAGCTGGCCCAACGGCATGACGAGCAGGAACAGGTACAGGATGAACGCGACCAGGTCGGCGACGGCGATCGAGCCGGTGGCCACCCGCCAGCCGCCCAGGCCGAGCACGGCGAGGAACGCCCCCTGGACCGCGATCGACCCAGCCGGGGAGACCAGCGCCTCCAGCCGGGCCACCGCGACGCCGGCCCGGAAGGCCCGCTCCGCGCTCTCCGACACCCCGTCGACCTCCCGGCCGGTGGCGCCGCTGGCCCGGATGGTGCGCACCGCGGAGAGCACCCGCTCGACGGCGGCGCTCATCGCCCCCACCTGCTCCTGCGCCTGCCGGGACAGCACCCGCACCCGGCGGGCGGCGAGCACCGCGGTGGTCACGCCCACCGAGACGGCGAGCACGGTGACCAGCAGCAGCCACCCGTCGACGAGCGCCATCGCGATCAGGGCGCCGACGCCGACGACCAGCGACCCGGCGAGCTCCACGACCCCGCTGGTCACCGCCGCGCGCAGCAGGGTGGTGTCCGAGCCGACCCGGGACATCAGGTCACCGGTGCGCCGCCGGTCGTACTCGGCGATCGGCAGCCGCAGCAGCCGGTCGACCAGCCGGCGCCGGGTGGTGAGCACGACGCCCTCGGCGGTCCGCTGGAGCAGGTACTGCTGGCCCGCGCCGAGCAGCGCCGCAGCCACCAGCACGACGACCAGGACGACGACCACCGGCAGCACCGGCTCCCCCGCGCCGACCGCGGCGATCACCCGGCCGACCAGCGCCGGCTGGGCCAGGGCTCCTGCGGCCGCGACCAGCGACAGCGCCGCGGCGGCAGCCAGCGCGCGACGGTGCGGGTGCAGCAGGGGCAGCAGGTCGCGGAACCCGGCGGTGGGCTCGGACTGCTGCCCCGCGTCCCCGCTCACCTCGCTCAGCGGGGTGCTGCTCAGGCGGCCGCGGCCAGGGCGCCGACGACGGCGGCGAGCAACCGGGCGTGGTGCTCGATCAGCTGCGGGCGCTGCCCGTCCGGGCGGATCGCCGCCACGAACCCGACCGCGGACCACAGCTCGTCGCCGTCGTCACTGCCCAGCAGCAGCTGGCGCACCAGCGGGTCGTCGACCAGCCGGCGCAGCTGGGGACCGTCCTCGGCACCGAGCAGCACCCAGCGCCGGTCGAACTCCGGGTCAGGGCTGGGGATCTGCAGCAGACCGCCGGTGCCGTGCCGCCAGATCCGTGCCGGGGAGAGCCGGAACGCCGGGACGTCACCCAGCACCGGGGCGGCGGTGATGGCGTGCGTGCTCGCCCACCGGTCGCGGCCCAGCGGGGAGAGGACGTCGCAGGCGACCAGGTCCAGCCCGTTGCCACGGCCCCGCACCACGTTGCCCGGGCGGTCCTCCTTGCCGGGGCGGACCGGTGCGGTGGCCACCAGCTGGGCCAGCGCGGCGTCCTCCGGTCCGGTGCCGTCGGACGGCGTCCAGCCGACGGCGGCGGCCCACGCCTGGGTGCCCCACGGGTCGCCCTGCGGTGCGAAGGCCTGCTCGTAGGCGCCGGGCCGGCGCTCCCGGCGGCCACCACCGAAGAGCCCACCGCCACCGAACAGGCCACCGCTGCGGGGCGGGGTGCTCGCGCCGGACTCGCGCGGATCACCCGCCGGCGGCTGCTCGGGTCCGGTCCACGGCCCGTCCGGCTGGGGGCGGGCGGGCTGCTCCGGAGCGGGGTACCGGTCAGCGGGCGGTGCGCCCGCCGGAGGCTGGGCACCGGGGCGCTCGGGCTCCACCGCGGGCAGGTCCCAGCCCGGGGGCTGCCAGCCGGCCGGACCGTCGTCGGTGCGGTCGTCGGAGCGCGACGGCTCGGCGGGCGGCTCGGCGGGCGGCTGGGGGGCGCCTCCCGGCTGGCCCGGGTCGGGTTCGCCGCCCAGGTGCGCCGGCTCGCGCCAGCCCTCCGGGCCGCCCTCGTCGAAGGCGTCGCGGTCGCGCGGGCTGCTCATCTGCGTGTGCTCCTCGTCGTGGGTGGCGGGCGGGGTGCGGGTCGCGCTCAGCCGTAGGTGTCGCGCGGGCCGCGGCCCCGGACGGTGCGCGGGCCCTTCTTCCAGTTCGGCGCCGTCGGACCGACAACGCGCAACTTCGTCACGACGTCCCCGCCGACCCCGGCCCGCAGCCGGCCCAGGATCGAGGGGGCCAGCAGGCGCAGCTGGGTGGCCCACGCGGTGGACTCCGCGACCACGAGCAGCTCCCCCTCGGTGAGCGACTCCGGCCGGCAGTGCGCGGCGATGTCCGGACCGACCAGGGCGTCCCACCGGCCGAACACCGCGCCGACCTTCGTGCGCGCGGTCCAGTCCTGCTGGCTGACCAGCGAGTCGACCAGGGAGCCCAACGGCTGCGGGTCGTCCGCCCCGGGACCGGGCCCGGTCCAGGACCGGCGCGGGCCCGCGACCCGGCGCCGGGTGGGCCGGGGTCGGGACGCTGACGCCGCCCGGGCCGCGTCCAGGGCGGCCCGGGCGATGTCGGAGGGGCGCGCCGGCCGGTCGGCGGACGGCTGGTCAGGCACCGGTGACCTCCTCCAGCGGCAGCCCCGCCTCCGGCCGGACGACCCGGGCCTGCCCGTCTGCGATCTCCACGCGGGTGCCGCGCAGCGCCGCAGGCACGTCCTCGGCGACGGCAGCCGTGATGAGGGTCTGCTCGGCGGTGACCGCCACCTCGGCCAGCGCGGACCGGCGGTCGGTGTCCAGCTCGGCGAAGACGTCGTCGAGCACCAGCACCGGGTCGTCGCCGTCGTCGCGCAGCAGGGCGAAGCAGGCCAGCTTGACCGCGAGCGCGAACGACCAGGACTCCCCGTGGCTGGCGTAGCCCTTGGCCGGGGCCGGCCCCAGGTGCAGCACCAGGTCGTCGCGGTGCGGGCCGACCAGGGTGACACCGCGGTCGACCTCCTCCTGGCGTCGCTCGGCCACCCGGTCGCGCAGCGCGGCCGCGAGCTCCTCGGCCGCGGGCAGCACCCGGTCCGGGTCGACCGGGGCGCCGTCCCCGGCCAGCGGCACAGTGCTGCTGTAGCCGAGTGCCGCCCGGTCGGCCGCGGGCCCGGCGACGCCGGCGTAGGCGGCGGCCACGTGCGGGGCCAGGTCGGCGACCAGGCGCAGCCGGGCGGCCAGCAGCTGACCACCCAGCTCGGTGAGGTGGCCGTCCCAGACGTCGAGCGTGGCCAGGGCGTTGCCCCGCGCGAGCTTCGCGGTCTTCAGCAGCGCGTTGCGCTGCTTGAGCACCCGGTCGTAGTCACTGCGGACGCCGGCCAGCCGCGGGGTGCGGCTGACCAGCAGGTCGTCGAGGAATCGGCGGCGCTCGGCCGGGTCGCCACGGACCAGCGACAGGTCCTCGGGGGCGAACAGCACGGTCCTGACCAGCCCGAGCAGCTCCCGCGGGCGGGGCAGCGGCGCCCGGTTGACCCGGACCCGGTTGGCCCGCCCCGGGTTGATCTCCACCTCGACCAGCAGCTCCCGGTCCTCGCGCCGCAGCGCCGCCCGGACGATCGCCTGCTCGGCGCCGTGCCGGACCAGGGGGGCGTCGGCGGAGACCCGGTGGCTGCCCAGCGTGGCCAGGTAGCCGACCGCCTCGACCAGGTTTGTCTTGCCCTGCCCGTTGCGCCCGACCAGGACCGTCGGCCCGGGGGTCAGCGGCAGGTCGACCGCCTCCCAGCTGCGGAACTGGGCTACCTGCAGGTGCCGGACGTACACGGCTCAGGCGCGCCCGCGCCCTCCACCAAAATGGCCATTTTGGTGGAGGGCGGGGGACGGGACGGGAACCGGACGGCTCACGCGGGCTTCTCGGCCTCCTGCTGCTGGACGGCCTGGACCGCGTGGCCACCGAACTGGTTGCGCAGTGCGGCGACGGCCTTCATGGTCGGCGAGTCCTCCTGCCGGGAGGCGAACCGGGCGAACAGCGAGGCGGAGATCGCCGGCATCGGGACGGCGTGCTCGATGGCCTGCTCGACGGTCCACCGGCCCTCGCCGGAGTCCTCCGCGTAGCCGCTGATCTTCTCCAGCGCCGGGTCCTCCTGCAGGGCGCGGACCAGCAGGTCCAGCAGCCAGGAGCGGATGACGGTGCCCTGGGTCCACGAGGCGACGACGCCGGGGACGTCCTCGATCAGGTCGACGGCGGCCAGCAGCTCGTAGCCCTCGCCGTAGGCCTGCATCATCGCGTACTCGATGCCGTTGTGGACCATCTTGGCGAAGTGGCCGGCACCGCACGGGCCGGCGTGCACGAAGCCGGCCCCGGGGATGGCGTCGCCGGACTCGTCGTGCGGCGCCGGCGGCTTGAGGGCGTCGAACACCGGCTGGGCCTTCGCGACGTCCTCGACGCTGCCGCCGACCATCAGCGCGTAGCCGTTCTCCAGGCCCCACACCCCGCCGGAGACCCCGGCGTCGATGTAGCCGATGCCCTTCGGTCCCAGGTGCTCGGCGTGCATCTTGTCGTCGGTGAACTTCGAGTTGCCGCCGTCGATGACCACGTCACCGGGGCTGAGCAGCTCGCCCAGCTCCCGGACCGTGGCCCGGGTGGGCTCCCCGGAGGGCACCATCACCCACACGATGCGCGGCCCCTCGAGGGCCGCGACCAGCGCCTCGAGGCTGTCGACGTCCCGCTTCCCGGGCGAGCGGTCGTAGCCCACCACCTCGATGCCCGCGCGGCGCACCCGCTCCGCCATGTTGGCGCCCATCTTGCCCAGCCCGACCAGCCCCAGCTGCACGTCCGGTCCTCCTCCACGCTCGTCTCCCGCGGGGTCCCGCGGGTGGTCTCGGTGGGCGCACGCGACGCTGCGGGCCCAGCTCCCGGGTCCGGCCCGGGATCGTCCTGCCCCATCGTGCTCGCCCCCTCCGGGGTCCGCACGCCCGGGGGCGGCTCAGCCGGGCAGGCGCACCGGCATGATCAGGTAGCGGTAGCTGCCCGGCCGCTCGGCGGGCCGGGACGCCTCGGCGTCCTCGGCGGCGGGCTCGGGCACCCCGGAGAGCACCGCAGGCTTCAGCGCGGTGGTGAAGTCCATCCGCGCCCGCTCGGTGTGCACCGCGGCCAGCCCGTCGAGCAGGAACGTCGGGTTGAAGCCGATGGTCAGCGGGTCGCCGTCGAACTCGACGTCGCAGCGCTCCTCGGCCTGGCCCTCGTCGTCGGTGCCGCCGGCCCGGAGGGTGACCTGGCCCGGGGTGAACTCGCAGCGCAGCGGCGTGCCCCGGTCGGCGACCAGCGCCACGCGCTTGGCCGCGTCGGTGAACAACCCGACCGGCAGCGTGGCGTACGAGGCGGACTCGGTCGGCATGATCGCCCGGTACTTCACGAACTCGGCGTCCAGCAGCCGGGTGGTGGTCTGCCGGTCCTTGCCGGACAGCCCCAGGATGCCCTCCCCGGACCCGCTCGAGCTCAGGGACAGCACCACCTCGGGTCCGCTGGTCAGCGTCTTGGCGGCGTCGGCCAGGGTGCGTGCGGGCACCAGCACGGCGGCGGAGAGACCGGGGGTCTCCGGGCGCCAGGCGAACTCGCGGACCGCCAGCCGGTAGCGGTCGGTGGCGGCGAGGGTGACCAGGTCGTCCTCGATCTCCAGCCGGACGCCGGTCAGCATCGGCAGGGTGTCGTCCCGCCCGGCGGCGACCGCCACCTGACCGACGGCCTCGGCGAAGGCGTCGCTGTCGACGACCCCGGCCGTGGACGGCAGGGAGGGCAGCGACGGGTAGTCCTCCACCGGCAGCGTCGGCAGGCTGAACCGGGCGTTGCCGCAGGAGATCGACAGCCGGGCCCCCTCGGCGACGACGTCGACCGGGTGCGGCGGCAGGGCGCGGGTGATCTCGGCCAGCAGGCGCCCCGGGACCAGCGTGCGCCCGCCCTCGGTGGACTGGACGTCGATCTCGGACCGCGCCGAGACCTCGTAGTCGAAGCCGGAGACCGACAGCTGGTTGCCCTCGACCTCCAGCAGGATCCCGGCCAGGACCGGCACCGACGGCCGAGGCGGCAGGCTGCGCGCGGTCCAGGCGACGGCCTCGGCGAGCACCTCACGTGCCACCCGGAACTTCATGTGGAAACCCATCCCTGCTGTCGTCCGCCCGCTCGTGCGGCGGGGTGTGCGGCGCCCATCCTCTCCTGACCGGCCCCCTGTCTGACCAGTCCCCCGTGCCGCCGACCCACCAGCGGCACTCCTCGCTGCGGCCGGAGGCCCCCGGAGCGCGGGCCGACCGGGCCCGATCCGGGCCGTCCCCACCCAGAGTGTGGTTCGAGAACTCCTCGAGATAACTCCCTCATCCTCGTCATCACGGGTGTGGATGCTGGGGACTCGGCCTGTTCCTGCACGTCAGCCCGGACGTGGGCCTGTTGGTGCGCTGTGGGCCGGTGACCCTCGTCCTGTGTCGACACGTGGACAACTCGACGGTTGTGCACCGTCGTCGTCGCCGGTCCACCCTGCGTCCCCGGTCCACCCGCAGCGTCGTCCCCAGTCCGTGCCCAGCCCCCCGGTCCCGCGCCGGTCGTCCACCGTCGTCGGTTGACGACTTGTGGACAGGGCGGGGACGACGACCACGAGCGATCCCCGGGCGCCGGCCCCCGGCCCCGGCCGCTGCGGCCCACCGGACGGTCCACCTGCGGTGCAGCCTTGGGGACCGGATCTCCCCAACCTGTGCACAGATCTGGGGACAAGGCGACACGGAGCGGTGGTCGCGCACCGCAGCACGGCACCGCGGGCCGGTGGACCGCACGCGTCAGGCCTCGTCCCGAGCGTGCGGGGACGAGGCCTGACGGGTCCTGCGGCTACTGCCGGGCGCGGCTCTTGATCCGGGCGGTCAGCTCGGTGACCTGCGTGTACGTGGCCCGGCGCTCGCTCATCAGACCGGTGATCTTCTTGACCGCGTGCATGACCGTGGTGTGGTCCTTGCCGCCGAAGGAAGCGCCGATCCGCGGCAGGGACAGCTCGGTGAGCTCCCGGCACAGGTACATGGCGATCTGCCGGGCGTTGACCAGCGTGCGGCTGCGGTTGGCGCCCTGCAGCTCCTCCATCGTCACGCTGAAGTACTCCGCCGTGGCGGCCATGATGATCGCGGCGGTGATCTGCGGGCCCTGCTCGTCGCTGATCAGGTCCTTGAGCACCAGCTCGGCCAGCGCCAGGTCGACCGGCTGCTTGTTCAGGCTGGCGAAGGCCGTGACCCGGATCAGTGCACCCTCGAGCTCGCGGATGTTGGTCTGCACCTTGCTGGCGATGAACTCCAGCACCGCGTCGGGGGCCTGCAGCCGCTCGCCCCACGCCTTCTTGCGCAGGATGGCGATGCGGGTCTCCAGGTCCGGCGCCTGGACGTCGGTGATGAGCCCCCACTCGAAGCGGGTGCGCAGCCGGTCCTCCAGCGTCGTCAACTTCTTCGGCGCGCGGTCGGAGGTGATCACGATCTGCTTGCTGGCGTTGTGCAGCGTGTTGAAGGTGTGGAAGAACTCTTCCTGCGTCCGTTCGGCGCGCTCCAGGAACTGGATGTCGTCGATCAGCAGGAAGTCGATGTCCCGGTAGCGGCGGCGGAAGTCCTCGGCCCGGCCGGAGTGCACGAGGTTGATGAACTCGTTCGTGAACTCCTCGGTGCTCACGTAGCGCACCCGGACGTTGGGGAACATCCGGGCGGCGTAGTGGCCGATGGCGTGCAGCAGGTGGGTCTTGCCCAGCCCGGAGTCGCCGTAGATGAACAGCGGGTTGTAGGCCCGGGCCGGCGCCTCCGCGACCGCGACCGCCGCCGCGTGGGCGAACCGGTTGCTGTTGCCGATGACGAAGCTGTCGAAGACGTACTTGGGGTTCAGCCCCGGGTCCAGCCCGGCCGGACGGCGGTCGGCGAACAGCGGGACGGCACCTCCGCCGCGCCGGCGCTCACCACCCCGGTCGTCGGCCGGTCCACGCCCGGCCAGCTGCTCGGCGTCGTCACCGGAGTCCCGGTCCCAGGGGGCCAGCCGGCCCTGCACGCCCACGCCGATGCCCGACTCCGCGCCGGCCGGCGACCACTCGGGAATGGCGTCCTCCCGCGGCGCGCCGCGGGACCAGTCCCGTCCGTCGCCGGACTCGGGCAGCCAGACGCCGGCCTGCCCGGGCCCGCTGCGGCCGGTGTCTCCCCGGTCGCCATCGGCCCGGACCGCGTCGGAGCGCACCCCGAAGGCGCTGCGACCGTCGTCGACCCGGTCGCGGTCGGCGCGGTCCTCGGCGGCGCGGTCCTGCGCGGCGCGCTCGCGCTCCGCGGCGGTGCGCTCGGCCGGCGGCCACTCCGCGACCGGCCCGTCGGCCGCGGGGCGCTCCCGCTCGGCAGGTGTCCAGCGGCGGTCGTCGGGGTCGGCACCCCGACGGGGGCTGCTGGGAGCCGGCATGTCCTCCAGCTGCACCGCGACCCGGATGGCGCGGCCGAACTCCGCGGACAGGGCCTCGGCCAGCTGCATGCGCATGCGGGACTCGAGCACCGTCTGGGTGAACTCGTTGGGAGCCGCCAGCACCGCGGTGTCCTCGACCAGGCCCAGCGGGCGGGTCAGCTCGAGCATCGCCTTCTGCTGGGGGGACAGGCTGCTGGAGAGCCGCTCGCGGATCTGGTCCCAGACCGTGGCCAGGTCGACCGGGGAGTCGGCCATCGTCTGTGTCCCTTCCCGTTCTCAGGTCGTCGCTCCGCACCCGTCGTCCACAGGTCGGTCCGTGCCCGGCGGGCCGGTCGGTCCACTGCACGGTCCCCGGGTGTGGACGTGGAACCGTGACGTTCCACATGAGTGTCCACAGTCTGTGCACGCCCGGCGACGCGTGGCCCGCCAGCCAGCGGGGGCCGATGTCCGGACGCGGCGTCCTCGCTGGTCGGCGCCCGGCCGAGGGGACCCGGGGAAGCTGGCGAGCGGCTGGCCGGAGGGGCGGGGTGGTCGACCCGGGACCCAGTCGTCCAACGCGGAGCGACGGCGACGCTAACAGCCCCGTCCACAGCCGGGCAACGACGGCGACCCCGGACCCCCGGGACGTCGACGGCGTGTCCTCTCCCGGTGCCCCGGTGACCGGTGCACCATGACGGGTCGGGCCAGCGCCGCAGACCCGTCAGGCTCTCGGCTATGCTGGTCGGAGCTGTGCACGGCGTCCTGCGCATCGTGGGCCCGCGCAGCGCCAGCAGCAAGAACAGTGCCACCAGCACCAGCGTGGCAGCGGCGCCCGTCCGGGTCCGTGCCGCATCGATGTCGTCAGCAGTGGGAGTACCTCGTGAGCAAGCGCACGTTCCAGCCGAACAACCGCCGCCGGTCCAAGACCCACGGCTTCCGGCTGCGGATGCGCACCCGGGCCGGTCGCGCGATCCTCGCCGGCCGTCGCCGCAAGGGTCGCGACAAGCTCTCCGCCTGAGGTGCTGCCCGCGCAGGCACGCCTGCGCCGGCGGCCGGAGTTCACCGCGGTCGTGCGGTCCGGCCGGCGTGCCGGCCGTCCGACCCTGGTGCTGCACTACCTCTCCGAACGGCCCGTCGCCCGGGTCGGGGGCTCTGCTGCCCCGGACTCCGGGCCACGGGCCGGTTTCGTGGTCGGCAAGACCGTCGGCAACTCCGTCTGCCGGCACCGGGTGACCCGCCAGCTGCGGCACCTGGTCGCCGCCCGGCTGGACCGTCTCCCGGCGACCGCCGACCTGGTGGTCCGCGCCCGTCCGGAGGCGGCCGGGGCCGACTCCACCGCACTCGGCCGCGACCTGGACAAGGGTCTGGACCGGCTGCTCGGGGCCCGCTCGTCGTGAGCGGTTCCCCCAGCCGTGCCCTGCTGGCCGCGGTGCGCTTCTACCAGCGGGCGATCAGCCCGGTGTTCCCGCCGCGCTGCCGTTTCCACCCCAGCTGCAGCGCCTACGCGGTCGAGGCCCTCGAGGTGCACGGCGCCGCGCGCGGCACCTGGCTGGCGCTGCGGCGGCTGGGCCGGTGTGCCTCCTGGCACCCGGGGGGTGCCGACTTCGTCCCCGAGCGGACCGACTCGCAGCGGCGCGGAACCGGAGAGACCACCCACTCGTCGTGCACTGCGGCGCAGCCGTCCGAGCAGTCCCCGGAGCCGGCGGCTCCGGGAGCCGCCGGGGCGCGTCGACCCGACAGTGCACCCCCGCCGGCCCCGCGCCGGTCTGCGCAGCAGGAGGCTGGCGTTGCTTGACTGGCTGTACACCGCGATCGCCTGGGTGATGAAGCAGTGGCACGCACTGTTCTCCACCTTCCTCGACCCGGCCGGTGGTATCACCTGGGCGCTGTCGATCGTCTTCCTGGTCATCACGATCCGGCTGCTGCTGTTCCGCCTGTTCGTCAAGCAGGTCAAGTCCCAGCGGGCGATGCAGGAGATCCAGCCGGAGATCCAGAAGCTGCGCAAGCAGTACGGCAGTGACAAGCAGGGCTTCAGCCAGGCGATGATGGCGCTGCAGAAGGAGCGCGGGGTCAACCCGCTGGCCAGCTGCCTGCCGATCCTGCCGCAGATCCCGGTCTTCATCTCGCTGTTCCACGTGCTGCGCCGGCTCGCGCCGGGCAAGGAGGGCCTCTACAGCTGGTCCACCGAGCTCACCCAGCAGGCGTCGATCGCCTCGCTGTTCGGTGCGCCGATCTCCTCCTCGTTCAACATGGCCGAGCCGAAGCGCTCTGCGGTGCTCGACGCTGCCGACGCCAGCATGCTCAACGTCCGGATCGTCGCGTTCGTGCTGATCGTCGTCATGTGCCTGACGACCTTCTTCACCCAGAAGCAGATCATGAAGCGCTCGGGCCCGGTCGAGGGTCAGGCCGCGATGATCCAGAAGCTGCTGCTCTACGGCATGCCCATCAGCCTCTTCGTGACCGGCTTCTTCTTCCCGGTCGGCGTGCTCCTCTACTGGTTCACCAACAACCTGTGGACCATGGGGCAGCAGTTCTACATCCTCAAGAAGCTCCCCCCGCCCGGTTCGCCGGCCGCGCTGGCCAAGGCCGCCGCCGACAAGCCGAAGGTCGACCCGAAGGCCCTGGCCCCCAAGCCCGGCGCCAAGCCGGTGCGTCCCAAGTCCGGCCGTCCCGCGACCGCCGCCCCGGAGTCCACGGCCGACGGCGATGGCGCCGCACCGGAGACCCCGCCGGCCTCGGGCAACGGTGCCGGTCCCGGCAGCCCGGCTGCGAATGGCGGCACCGGCAGCACGGCGGCCGGCGGCAGCGCCAACGGCCGCCCCGCCGGCGGCAACCGGCCCCGCCAGGGCGGCGGCGGGAACCGCGGCAGCGGGCCCGCCAATCGCGGCAAGCGCAAGCGACGCTGACGCCGACGGCGCACCCGGGCTGTGGTCCGCGCGGTGCCCGTCCCCTCGACCACCGGGTACGCCCGGCCGCCTGCACGACACCGGAGGACCGAACGTGACTGCACCCGACAGCGACACCGCCGCGACGGCCGAGGCCACCTCGGACGCAGTGCTCCCCCAGGTCGGGGGCGGCGGTGACCCCGCACTGCCCGACGCCGACCCAGCGTCCGCGGACGCCGTCGTCGAGCCGGTCGACCCGATCGACGACGAAGCCGACGACGACGAAGCCGTCGACGACGAGAGCGACGAGGACGGGGACCAGGACGCCGACGGCCTGCTGGTCCGCGAGGGCGACGTCGCCGGCGACTACCTGGAGCGCCTCCTCGACATCCTCGACGTGGACGGCGACATCGACCTCGACGTCGAGGGCGACCGCGCCTCGGTCGCCGTCGTCGGTGGTCAGCTGAAGACCCTGATCGGCCCGGACGGCGCCACCTTGGAGGCGCTGCAGGAGCTGACCCGGCTCGCCGTGGCCCAGTCCACCGGGGTGCGCAGCCGACTCATGCTCGACATCGGCGGGTTCCGCGCCAAGCGCCGGGCCGACCTCACCAGCCTCGCGGCCGCCGCCGCCGAGCGGGTGGCGCAGAGCCGGCAGCCCGAGCGGCTCGCCCCGATGAACCCCTTCGAGCGCAAGGTCGTGCACGACGTCGTCGCGACGACGGCCGGAGTGCGCAGCGAGTCGGAGGGCGAGGAGCCGAACCGCCGCGTCGTGGTCCTGCCCGACGCGTGAGCGGGGGCGACCCGGCCGGTGGGGAGACCGAGAACCGAGACTCGGTGGTTCCGGTAGCTCCACCGGTGGCGGAGCGGGTCTTCGGCCCCGCGCTGGGTGCAGCCACCGCGTACGTGGCCAAGCTGGCCGGTGACGGGGTCACCCGCGGCCTGATCGGGCCCCGGGAGGTCGAGCGCCTCTGGGACCGGCACCTCCTCAACAGCGCGGCGCTGGCCGAGGTCGTCCCGGAGGGCTCCCGCGTGGTCGACGTCGGCAGTGGGGCCGGGCTGCCCGGCGTCCCACTGGGTCTGGCCCGGCCGGATCTGCAGCTCGCGCTGGTCGAGCCGATGGCCCGGCGGGTGGAGTTCCTGGCCGAGGTGGTCAGTGACCTCGACCGTCCGTGGCAGGTCGTCCGCGGCCGCGCGGAGGAGCGTGCCGTCGTCCGCGCCGTGGGACCGGTCGACGTGGTCACCGCCCGCGCCGTGGCCCCGCTGCCCCGGCTGGTCGGCTGGTGTCGCGGGCTGCTTCGGCCCGGGGCCCAGCTGATCGCCCTGGTGGGCGCCCGGGCGGCCGCCGAGGTGCCGGCGCTCGTCCCGGAACTGGAGGCGGCGGGGATGCGGGACATCTCCACGCGGGCCGTCGGTGTCGGGCTCGGCGCCGCAGCCACTACCGTGGTGCTGATGACGCGGGTCGGCGTCCCGCGCCCACCCCGCTGAGCAGCTCAACGCGTTCCACGTGGAACACGACCGCGTCGTTCCACGTGGAACGCAGTCCGTGAGGAGGACGCACCGATGACGGACCCGGGCGAGCGGCTGCGCACCAGCCTCGCCGCCGACCAGGCAGTCGGTGCCGAGTTCGACAGCCCGATCGCCGCCGAGGCGATGCGGGCCACGCGTGTGCTGCACGCGGCCGACCAGGACCCCTTCCCTCGCCCCGGCCGGATCCGGGTGATCACCGTGGCCAACCAGAAGGGTGGCGTCGGGAAGACCACCTCGACGGTCAACCTGGGCGTCGCACTGGCCATGTACGGCCTGCGGACGCTGGTGATCGACCTCGATCCGCAGGGGAACACGAGCACCGCCCTGGGTGTCGAGCACACCGTCGGCACGCCATCGGTCTACGACGCACTGGTCAGCGACGCCACCCTCGCCGAGGTGACCCACCCGACGACGGCCAGCCCGAACCTGCACTGCGTCCCGGCGACGATCGACCTGGCCGGCGCCGAGATCGAACTGGTCTCCGTGGTCGCCCGCGAGCACCGGCTGCGGCGCTCGATCGAGGGCTACCTCGACGGGCTGCCGCCGGAGGAGCGGCCGCACTACGTCCTGATCGACTGCCCGCCGTCCCTGGGGCTGCTGACCCTCAACGCGCTGGTCGCCGGGGACGAGGTGCTCATCCCCATCCAGTGCGAGTACTACGCCCTGGAAGGGCTCGGGCAGCTGCTGTCCAACATCGACCTGGTGCGGGCCCACCTCAACCCGGGCATCTCGGTGAGCACCATCCTGCTCACCATGTACGACGGCCGCACCAAGCTCGCCGACCAGGTGGCCGACGAGGTGCGCAACCACTTCGGTGACCTGGTGCTCACCGCGGTCATCCCCCGCAACGTCCGGGTGAGCGAAGCCCCGGGGTACGGCCAGTCGGTCCTCACCTACGACCCGGGGTCGCGTGGCTCGACGAGCTACGTGGAGGCCGCCCGGGAGCTCGCCGTGCGGGGCGCGCGGCTCGCTCCGGCGTCGCCGTCGGTCCCGCCGCCGGCACAGCCCCGGACGGCGGCGCAGCCGGCTGTCCGCTCGGCGCCGCCCCCACCCCCGCCGCCGCCCGCGGTGGCCGCCCTGGTGCTCGGCGAGCCGGTCGCCGGCCCCGCCACGGGTGGACGGCATGACACATGAGCACCGTCCGCCCCATGAGCCACACCTGGGCGCCGCTGCGGCGCTCCGGCATCGGTTGTTCCACCCCCGCGCCGCACCGGCGGCCGGGCAGCAGCGAGGAGAACCAGTGACCAAGCGCGGCGGACTCGGCCGGGGCCTCGCGGCCCTGATCCCCACCAGTGCGCCGGCGCCCACGGCGACGCCCGCGGCTCGCGCCGCGGAGGCAGCCGAGGCGGAGGCGGCGGGCGTCGGCGCCCCGGACGAGGCGAGCCCTCCCCCGCCCACCTCGCTGACCGAGCGGGCCGCCGCCCGGGATGCGGCTGCTGCCGTGGAGCCGGTCGCCGGCGTGCCCGGTGCCCAGCTGCGCGAGGTGCCGGTCGGCGACGTCGACCCCAACCCCAAGCAGCCCCGCCAGGTCTTCGACGACGAGGCGCTGGAGGAGCTGGCGCACTCCGTCCGGGAGTTCGGCCTGCTCCAGCCGATCGTCGTCCGCGAGGCAGGCGAGGGCCGGTTCGAGCTGATCATGGGTGAGCGCCGGCTGCGCGCCGCCCGGGCCGCGGGTCTGGAGGCGGTGCCGGCGATCGTCCGGGACACCACCGACGACGCCATGCTCCGCGACGCCCTGCTGGAGAACATCCACCGGGTGCAGCTGAACCCGCTCGAGGAGGCAGCGGCCTACCAGCAGCTGCTGGAGGAGTTCGGCGCCACGCACGAGGAGCTGGCGGCCCGGATCGGCCGCAGCCGCTCGCAGGTCACCAACACCATCCGGCTGATGAAGCTCCCGGTGAAGGTGCAGACCCGGGTCGCGGCGGGGGTCATCTCCGCCGGCCATGCCCGGGCGCTGCTGGGCCTGCCGGATGCCGAGGCGCAGGACGCGCTCGCCACCCGGATCGTCGCCGAGGGCATGTCGGTGCGGGCCACCGAGGAGGCCGTCGCGCTCGCGGTCGCCGAGAGCCCCACCACCGCCCGGCGGTCGCAGCGGAAGATCAGCGCGCCCGGTGTCGAGGACCTCGCGGGCCGGCTGTCGGACGTGTTCGAGACCAAGGTCAAGGTGCAGATCGGGCGGGCCAAGGGACGTATCGTCGTCGAGTTCGGCTCGGTCGACGACCTGCAGCGCATCGTCGGCATGATGGCGCCGGACATCACGGGGCGCCGCAACGACTCCTGAGCCGCGACCAACGGACGCCGGAGATGTTCCGTCACTGACGGAACATCTCCGGCGTCCGTTCTAGCTGCGGGTGCCGGCGCGGCGGGCCAGCAGGCGGCCGAGCACGTCGCCCAGCCGGTGTCCGGCGGCTTCGACGGCCATCGGGAACATCGAGGTCTCGGTCAGCCCCGGGGAGACGTTGACCTCGAGGAAGTGCACCTCGCCGTCGGGGGTGACGATCGCGTCGGTGCGGGAGAGGTCGGCCAGCCCGAGCGCGCGGTGCACCTGCAGCGCCACCTCGGCTGCACGGGCGGCGACCGCGTCGTCGACCCGTGCCGGTGCGTGGTACTCGGTGAGGCCGGGGGTGTAGCGGGACGTGTAGTCGAAGACCCCGGACTCCGGGGCGATCTCCACCGCGGGCAGCGCCTGCGGCCCGTCACCGAGGTCGACGACGGACAGCGCCAGCTCGACCCCGTCGACGAACCGTTCCACCATCACCGTGTCGCCGTAGGCGAAGCAGCTGACCATCGCCGCCGGCAGGTCTTCCACGCGACTGACCTTCTGCACGCCCAGCGACGAGCCACCGGTGGCGGGCTTGACCATCAGCGGCAGGCCCAGCCGGGCCACGATGAGGTCGAGCACCGCGCCGGCCCCGAGCTCGCGGAACGTGCTGTGCGGCAGGGCCACCCAGTCCGGCGTCGCGACGCCCGCCGACCCCACGACGGACTTGGCCGCGGGCTTGTCCCAGGCGAGTCGGCAGGCCGCCGCCGGGGAGCCGACGTAGGGCACCCCTGCCAGGTCCAGCACGGCGCGCAGGGCGCCGTCCTCCCCGGTGGCGCCGTGCAGCGCGATGAACACCGCGTCGACCGGTGCGGCCGCCAGGCCGGGCAGCAGCTCGGCGTCGGCGTCGTGCATCCCGGCGTCGACTCCGGCGCGGGTCAGGGCCTCGACGACCTGGCTGCCCGACGAGAGGCTGACCTCGCGTTCGAAGGTCAGGCCGCCCGCGAGCACCAGGGCACGCAAGGGGTGCTGGTCGGGCCCGGTGGCCTCCACCGGTGCGGCGGCCGGCTCGCTCATGGCTGGCGGTCTCCACTCTGGTCGCTGTTGGACGGGCCGATGACGGGGGGCGTGCTGGGACGCGCGGCGCGGAAGGTGCCGGTGTCGACCGCGTCGAAGGTCGAGTGCAGGTCCAGCTCGGCCTCGATGACCCGGCCGAGCCGGCGGACGCCCTCGCGGATCTGGTCCGGCTCCGGGTAGCAGTAGGACAGCCGCATGTACTCCTGGCCCTGCCCGTCCGCGTAGAAGCCGATGCCCGGCACGTAGGCGACGTGCGCAGCGACCGCGCGGGGCTGCATGAGCTTGGCGTCCAGCCCGTGCGGCAACTTGAGCCACACGTAGAAGCCACCTTCGGGGCGGGTCCACGTCGTACCCGACGGCATGAGCGCGCTGAGTGACTCCAGGGTGGCGTCGCGGCGCTCGCGGTACAGCTCGGTGAAGACCTTGATCTGCTCGCGCCACGGCTGGGTGTCCAGGTAGCGGGCGACGGCGTACTGGGTCAGCGACGGCGGGCAGAGCACCTGCGCCTCGGTGGCAAGCACCAGCTTCTCGCGGACCGCCAGCGGCGCCAGCACCCAGCCCACGCGCAGGCCGGGCGAGAAGGTCTTGGAGAACGACCCCAGGTAGATGACCCGTTCGTCGTTCCGGGCCCGCAGCGCGCGCATCGGCTCACGCTCGAAGCCCAGCAGGCCGTAGGGGTTGTCCTCGATGACCAGCAGGTCGTACTGCTCCGCGATCGCGATGATCGCCTCGCGCCGGGGCTCGGACAGGGTGACGCCGGCCGGGTTGTGGAAGTTGGGCACCGTGTAGAGGAACTTGACCCGGTCGCCCCGGGCCCGGCACTCCAGCAGCGCCTGCTCCAGCGCCTCCGGGATCAGCCCGTCGTCGTCCATCGCGACGTGCCGCACCTGGGCCTGCGCGGCCTGGAAGACCCCGAGCGCGCCGACGTAGGACGGCGCCTCGGCGATGATGACGTCACCGGGGTCGATGAACACCCGGGTGACCAGGTCCAGCCCCTGCTGGGAGCCGACCGTGACGACGACCTCGCTGGGCGAGGCGTCGGTGATCCCCTCCAGCGCCATGACGTCGCAGATCCGCTCGCGCAGCCGGGGGTCGCCCTGGCCGGAGCCGTACTGCAGGGTCTGCGCGCCCATCCCGGAGACCAGCTCGCCGATCATCGAACCGACGGCGTCCAGCGGGAGGGCGCTCACCGCGGGCATGCCGCCGGCCAGCGAGACCACCTCGGGCCGGCTGACCACGGAGAAGAGCGCCCGGATCTCCGAGCTCTTCATGCCGTGGGTGCGTGCTGCGTACCGGTCCGCCAGCGGGTCGAGCCGCGGGTGACGTGGGTGCACAGGAGGGGTCACCCGTCGCAGTGTATGCCGCTGCTCCCGGCGCGGGACGGGGGACGTCCCGGATCGGCCCCCGTCCAGGGGGGCCGGCGCTGAGTTGCGAAGTGTGGGGAGGAAGGGGCTGCTTCGTCAGCCGCGGGCGGGCAGCAGGAAGGTGCCGGTCGGCGGGTCGGCCTCGGCCGGCAGGAACAGCCGCTGGACGGCGGCGACGACGGCCTGAGCCACCGTGCTGCGCAGCCGGGCGTCCAGGAGCAGCAGCCGGTCGACCGGGTGGGAGAGGTAGCCGCAGTCGACCCGGACGGCGGGCATCCGGGTCATCCGGAGGATGTCCCAGGTCTTGGGGTGCGAGCCGCAGTCGAGCATGCCGGTGCGGGCGATGACCTCCCGGCGCACCAGGTTGGCGAACTGCTCGCCCACGGTGGAGCTGGCTCCCGAACCGGTGCCGTAGTAGTAGCTGGCGACCCCGCGGGCGTGGGCCGAGCCGTGCGCCTCCATGTGCAGGGAGAGGAAGAGGTCGGCACGGGCGTCGTTGGCGAAGGCGGTCCGCTCGGCGGCGGTGGGGTCGCCGGTGCGCCCGTGGGTCAGGTAGACCGTCGCGCCGGCCGCGGCGAGCCGCCCCTCGATGCGGGAGGCGAGGTCGAACACGAGGTCGGCCTCGGTGGTCTCGCCGGCGGTGAAACCGGTGTCCTGACCGCCGTGCCCGGGGTCGATGACGATGACCCGGCCGATCAGGTGCGGCCCGGAGTCGACCAGCGAGGCGCTCTGCCGGAGCAGCTGCGGCCGGCCGCCGGTGACCCGGCGGCCCAGCTGCTTCAGCGCGCGCAGGGTGGCCGGGCCGCACGTGCCGTCGGCGGTGAGCCCGTAGTCGCGCTGGAAGGAGCGCAGCCCCGCCTCGGTCTCCGGGCCGAGGATGCCGTCGGCGCGCCCCGCGTCGTAGCCGAGCTCGAGCAGCAGCTCCTGCAGGCGGCGGACGTCGTCGCCGCGGGCGGGGTGCTCGGGGTCGTGCCGCAGCAGCCGGTCACCCAGTGACCAGCGCGCCTCGGTCAGCGCCCGGTACGTCTCCTCACCGACGAGCCCGTCGACGGACAGCCCACGGACCTGCTGGAAGTGCCGGACCGCCAGCTCGGTGACCTCGTCGTACTGCCCGGATGCCGGCTGGCCGGCGAGCATGTCGAGCGTGCTGAGCACCGCTTGCACCTCGGCCACCGCAGGGCCAGAGCTGCCGGGTCGCAGGACGTCCATGCGGAAGGGGTCACTCCTGTTCGCGGGTCCGGCCGGTCGCCGGGTGGGGCGGGCACCGTCGATTGTGGCGGGTGTGGCTCCGCGGCGCGCGCACCGGGTGACGGGAGGCCCGCGATCCGGTGACGCGTGGCCACCGGACGGGTGACCGGCAGGATGCCGACCGGGACACGACGAGGCCCGCCGGTCCAGGGACGGGCGGGCCTCAGACGCGCCTGCGGCGGGCAGGCGGGACGTCGCTCAGATGTAGTCGGACAGGTCCGACAGGATGGCGCCCTTGGGCTTGGCGCCGATGATGCTCTTCACCGGCTTGCCGCCCTGGAAGACGGTCATCGTGGGGATCGACATGACCTGGTAGTCACGCGCGATCTGCGGGTTCTCGTCGATGTTCAGCTTGGCGATCGTCAGCTTGTCCGCGTGCTCGGCGGCGATCTCCTCGAGCACGGGGGCGACCATCTTGCACGGTCCGCACCACTCGGCCCAGAAGTCGACCAGCACGGGCTTGTCGCTGCCCAGGACGTCGCTGGCGAAGCTGGCGTCGGTGACGGTCACGGTGTTGCCTGCCATGGTGCTGCTCCCTGTGGTCGCTCGGGTGTCTGCCTGTTGAACCAACCGGCCATCGCTTCTATGCCCCGGTCAGGCCCCCTCACCGGGTCGCGCGCCGAGCCTGCGAGGCGTGGGGGGCGAGGGGGTCCTTCCTCAGCGCTCGTCGAAGGTCTCGGCGAGCCAGCGCTCGGCGTCGATCGCCGCCTTGGCGCCGGTGCCGGCGGACGTGATGGCCTGCCGGTAGATCTTGTCCACGACGTCACCGCAGGCGAAGACGCCGTCGATGTTCGTCCGCGTGGTCGGGTGCTCGGCGAGGATGTAGCCCTCCTCGTCCAGCTTGAGCTGGCCGGCGAAGAGCTCGGTGCGGGGGTCGTGGCCGATGGCCACGAACAGGCCGGAGACCGGCAGCTGCTCGGTGGCCCCGGTCTCGACGTCGGTCAGCTCGACGGCGGAGACGGCGTTGTCGCCGTGCACGTCGGTGACCTGCTTGCCCAGCGCCCAGCGGATCTTCTCGTTGTCCTGCGCGCGCTTCTGCATGATCTTCGACGCCCGCAGCTCGGTGCGGCGGTGCACCACGGTGACCGACTTGGCGAACCGGGTGAGGAAGGTCGCCTCCTCCATCGCGGAGTCGCCACCGCCGACCACCACGATGTCCTGGTCGCGGAAGAAGAAGCCGTCACAGGTGGCACAGGCCGAGACGCCGTGGCCGAGCAGGCGCTGCTCGTTGTCCAGGCCCAGGTACCGGTACTTGGACCCGGTGGCCACGATGACGGCGTGTGCCCGGTGCACCTCCGAGCCCACCTTGACGATCTTCGGGTCGGCGGTGAGGTCGACCTCGGTGACGTCGGCGGGCACCAGCTCGGCGCCGAAGCGCTCGGCCTGGGTGCGCATGTCGTCCATCAGCTGCGGGCCCTGGACGCCCTCGGGGAACCCGGGGTAGTTCTCCACCTCGGTGGTGGTCATCAGCGCGCCGCCGAACTGGGAGCCCTCGAACACCAGCGGGTGCAGGTTCGCTCGGGCTGCGTACGTGGCAGCGGTGTAGCCGGCCGGGCCGGACCCGATGATGATCAGGTCACGGACGCCGTCGTGCTCCGCCGGGGGGATGGCGGGGTGGGCCGGGTCCGTGGAGACGGCGGGGCCGGGGGTGGGCTGGTCACTCGTCACAGGGCGCACAACCGACAGCCTAGGGCCGTCATTCCTCGACGCCAGGGCCCTCACCCATGAGGCGGAAAGGGGCGTTGCAGCGGCCTCGGGCCGGCGTTGCCGCGGGCCTCAGGACGCGGCGGTGACGGTGACCTCGGCCAGCTCGGCGGCGAACCCCTCGCCGGCGGGCACCAGCGAGGTGATCCAGACCAGCACGTAGCGGGTGGTGGCCGGCGCCTCGAGGGTGACCTGGTCGTCGCCGGTCAGCTGGGTGGCGGCGACGACGTCGAAGGCGTCCAGGTCGCCGTCCGGCGTGCCACCGGTGCGCACCTCCACCTCGGCGCCGGGGGTGCCGGTGAGCAGCTGCACCCCGGCGACGGGCTGCTCGCTGCCCAGGTCGTAGACGATGCCCACGCCGGGCTTCAGGTTGCCGAACTCCGCGGACCCCCGGTAGGTGAGCGTGGACCACGCGGTGGCCGGGTCGCCGTCGGTGGTCAGCGGGACGTCGTCGTCGTTCTCCGGCTCGCCGTCGCCGAACGGGTCGAAGACGGCGGCTCCGGTGACCGGCAGGGCGGCGCCGAGTTCGGGCGCCGGCTCCTCCGCCGTGCCCGGGTCGGCGTCGTCGGCCGGCGCGCCGGGCGCGGGCGCCGTCGGCGACCCGCTCTCGACGTTGCTGGCGACGGAGAGGACGTTCGAGCCGAACCACCACCCGATCGCCACGACCAGTGCCAGCGCGAGGAGCGGCAACCCGACCAGGGCCAGCCGGCGTCGGGCGGCGGGCCCCTCGTCGTCGGCGTCGTCCTCGGGCAGGGAGTCGGGCCAGTCGAGCTCCTCCTCGGCGTCCGCCTCTGCCCGGGTGGGGGACGCGCCCACCGGGCGGGCCAGCGGGGCACCCGGCACCGGCGGCAGGCCGGCGGCAGGGCGGCGGACGGGGGCGTGCTCGTCGGCCCCGCCCCGACCCTCGGCCTCGGCCAGGTCGCGGCGGTCGCGCAGCCGGCGCATCCACCCGCTGTCGCTGATCGGGTCGGGGCGCGCGGCCTCCTGCGGACCGGTGCTCGTCCGGCCGCGCTCGGTCAGCAGCGCGGCCATCGCCGCCGCGCTGGACAGCCCGGTGCCCGGGTCGGTGGAGCGGGCCCGCCGCACCAGCGCGGCGAGGTCGGGGGCGGCGATCGGCGGGGGCCGGTCCCCGTGGAGGTCGGCGCGGGAGCCGGTCAGGCAGAGCTCGAGCAGCGCGCCGAGAGCGGCGATGTCCCCGCGCACCGAGCCGGTGGCCGCCGGCACCGAGACGAGCCCCACGAGGCCGCCGGGGCGGAGCACGACGTGCTCGGCGGTGATCCCGCCGACCGCCAGGCCGGCCCGGTGCGCCTCGGCCACGCCCTCGGCGAGGCGGCGGACGACCGCACGGGCCTCCCGCTCGGGCAGCGGGCCGTCGGCGGCCAGCCGGTCGGCCAGCCGGACGCCGTCGATCCACTCGTTGACCACGTAGGCGGCGCCGCCCGGCTCGGTGCCCCCGGTGCCCTCGGCGGCGTCGTAGACCATCGCCAGCGCCGGGGTGGCCAGCCCGCCGGCGGTCAGCGCCCGGGTGATCCACTCCCGGGCGGCCGGTCCGCCGGGGCTGTGCACGCGCAGCGCGACGTCGCGGTTGAGCACCCGGTCACGGGCACGCCAGGAGCGGATGAGGCCGGTGGGCGTCTGCTCGTCGGGGGCGACCTGGTCCAGCGGGCGGTAGCGGTCGGGCAGACCGGTGATCGTCGACGTCACGGACGGTGCCGACCCCCTGGACCACTCCCCCGCCGGGAACGGCGTCCCCGGTCAGGCACCCGGCCGGCCGGACTGCCGTGGCGTGCCGAGCCGGGCCCGGACACCGGCCCACGCCTCCCGGAGCTCGGGAACGCCGACCACCACGGCACCCGCGACGACCGCGATGCCGATGACCACGGTACCGAGCGCGACGGTGGCGAGCGAGCCCGGCACCGACGTCCCCAGGCCCCGACCGGCGAGGGAGACGACCGCCCAGCCCAGGGCCCCGCCGACGACGGAGACCAGCGTCATCCGGGCCACCGTGACCCCCGCGTCGCGGCCGGCCCGGACGCCGAGCTTGCGCTGCAGGGCCACGCTGCCGGCGACCCAGCCGGCCAGGTAGGTGGCGCTGGTGGCCACCATCAGGCCGGCCACCACGTTCTCCGGCTCGACCAGCACCGGCACCAGCACCAGCAGGGGGACGCGGACGGCGACCATGGCCAGCTGGATGAAGGTGGGCGTCCGGGCGTCCTTCATCGCGTAGAAGACCCGCAGCTGCAGCAGGGTCACCGCCATGGGCAGCAGGCCGAACGCGCCGAAGGCGAGGGCGACGCCGATGGCCCGCGCCTCGTCGGTGCCGGTGTTGCCGTAGCTGAACACCACCGTGGCCACCGCCGGGCCCAGCACCACCAGCAGCGCGGTCACCGGCAGCAGGCCGGTCGCCGACAGGCGGGTGCCCAGGGTCAGGTCGGCCACCACGCCGTCCAGGTCGTGCCGGGCGGCCGCCCGGCTCATCCGCGGCAGCAGCGCGGTGAGCAGAGCGACGCCGATGATCCCGTAGGGCATCTGGAACAGCAGGCTGGCGATGGCGAACGCCGCCGAGCCCAGGCCGTCCTCGCTGCGGCCGGCCGCGTTGGCCACCCGCATCGCCACGATGACGCCGATCTGGCTGATCGCCGCGTAGGCGACCACCCACAGACCCAGCGAGCCCACCTCGCCCAGCCCGGTGCCGCGCAGCCCCCACTGCGGGCGCAGCGGCACGCCGACCTTGCGCAGCAGCGGCAGCAGCACGACCGCCTGGACGGCGATGCCGGCCGTCGTGCCGATGCCCAGCAACCACACCTGCAGGTCGGTGATGGTGGCCGGGGTCAGCTCGCCGGGCCCGCTGGCGGCGATGAACAGGACGCCGGTGAGGATGACGACCACGTTGTTCAGCACCGGAGCCCAGGCCGGTGGCCCGAAGACGTTGCGGGAGTTCAGCACCGCGGTGGCCAGCGCCCCCAGGCCGTAGAAGACGATCTCCAGCAGCAGCAGGCGGGCCAGCCAGTTGGCCAGCTCGACCTGCTCGGCGTTGCCGGTGATGCCGGACAGCCGGGTGAGCAGCGGGGCGGCGAGGACCGCCACGACCGTCATCCCCAGCAGCCCGACGGTCGCCATGGTGATCAGCCGCTGGGCGTACCGGGTGCCGCCGTCGCGGTCGCGCTCCTGGGCCTGCACCAGCAGCGGCACGATGACCGAGGTCAGGACTCCGCCGAGCAGCAGCTCGTAGACGAGGTTGGGCAGCGTGTTGGCGGTGTTGTAGGCGTCGTTGACCAGGCCGACGCCGAGTGCCGCGGCGATGACCACGGTGCGCAGCAGCCCGGTGAGCCGGCTGACGAGGGTGGCCACGGCCATGGTGCCCGCGGCGCGCAGGATGCTGCTGCTGCCGCCGGGGGCGCCCTCACGGCCCTCGCTCTCCTCGTCGGTCTCGTCGAGGGGGCGCATCGCCGGGAAGGCCGGGATGAGCTGGGTGTCGTCGGGCCCGGGCACGAAGCGGCGGCCACGGGGCGGCGGCACCGGGGGCAGCGCGGTGCGCCGCAGCGGCACGACCTCGGTCACCTGCTCCTGGGCGTGGTCCGTGGCCTGCTCCGGCGCAGGTTCCGGGCGCCGTCGCGGCGGTGCCGGCGGCACCGGCGGCAGCTGACCGGCCGGCGTCGGGCGGGGACCCGGGGGCGGCGGCAGCCGCCGCTCGGGCACCGGCGGGAGCGGCGG
The DNA here is from genome assembly GCF_054050915.1 of Modestobacter sp. SYSU DS0875. Lineage (NCBI taxonomy): Bacteria > Bacillati > Actinomycetota > Actinomycetes > Geodermatophilales > Geodermatophilaceae > Modestobacter > Modestobacter sp. SYSU DS0875. The sequence goes on from NZ_JBJHAH010000009.1 coordinate 135,362, forward strand.
GCGGGCGCCGTCGGCCATGCCGTCGGCCGCCCCGGCGGTCGACGGCGGTGCTGGCGCGTTCCGGTAGGGCGGCGGCGGCAGCGGGGGGCGCGGGGCATCCGGCGGCTGGTGCTGCTGCGGGGCGTCGGCGGGGTTCCGGCCGGTCACACCGGGCTCCGGGCCGGCGCCGGGGCGGTCGGGTCGCCCGCGTCGGGCGCCTCGTCGGCCGGCCCCTGGCGACGGGCGAGCAGGAAGCGCACCAGGCGGCGCAGGAAGAGCAGCGCCAGCAGCGCGGCGGCCCCGCCGGTGATCGCCAGGGTCACCGGCCCGTAGGCGGTGCTCTTGACCTGCAGCTGGACCGCCTCGCCCAGCGGGGCCCCGCTGGGGGTGGTCAGCTGGGCGGTCACCTGGAACCCACCGGACTGCTGCACCTCCGCCGGCACCTCCAGGGTGGTGCGGGACAACGGCTGGAGCACCTGCACCCCGATGTCCTCGGTGGTGAGGCCGACGTTGCCCCGGGCGCGCAGCTCCAGCCGGACGGCGACGGCGAAGGGGAGGTCGTTCTGCACGGTGAGCACCAGCGGCGCGCTGCTGGAGGCGAGGCTGTAGGTGCCCTCGGCGGGCGAGACCAGGGTGACCTCGTCCTGCAGCCGGAGGAGGGTCTCGCGCACCCGGGAGGCGTTCCGGACGAAGGCCTCGGGATCGCCGCGCCAGGCCGCGGAGCCGGCGCGGGCGATCGCGGCGTCGTAGCCGGCCAGCGCGGTGGCCGGTTCCCCGGAGACGGCGGCGGCGACGTCGTCGCGGACGCCGACGGCACGCGCGAGCTCGGTGACCCCGGCCGGGGGCAGCGCCTCGCCGTCCGTCCGGGCGACGGGGTCGCCGACGTCGGCCGACGGGCCGGCCGCCGGCCATGCCACCGGACCCGCCGCCAGCCAGGGCAGCGTCGCCGTGTCGGTCATCATCGCCGCGACAGTCTCCGGGTCGGGGTCGACCCGGCGGGGCGGCACGACCAGGACGCTCTGGTCGCCGGCGCCGCGCAACTGGGTGGCCAGGGCGCCGAGCTCGGCGAGGAAGCGCTGCTGGGCCAGCCGGCCGCCGTCCGGGTCCGGGTCGGTCGCCGGCCCGGCGACCAGGTCGGCCAGCCGGCCGTCGGCGACCAGCACGGGCAGGGGGTCCTCGGTCGTGCTCACGGTCGCGGCGGCGGTGGCGGCCCGGCCGACGGCTCCGGTCGCCCGGTCACCCTCGGTCAGTGCCCCCTCGGCGAGCACGACGGTGCCGGCCCCGCCCTGCCGGAGGACCTCCAGGGTGGCCGCGTCGGCGGCGCCGTCGACCGGCCAGGCGAGGTCGGTGCGCGGTGCCACCTCGAGCACCTCGCGGATGATGTCGGCCCCGGCCCCGGTGTCCCCGGCTGCTGCCCCGGCGCCGGTGTCCCCGGCTGCTGCCTCGTCGGCGGTGCTGTCGGCGGGTGCGCCGGTGGGCGCGGCTGCTGCGCCGTCGGTGAGGTCCCCGGCCCCGTCGTCCAGCGGCTGCCGTGCGGTGCCTGCCGGGGTACCCGGCAGGGTGCGCAGCACCGCGGCCGGTCGGCCGGCCGCGACCAGCGCCTGGGCGTCGACGTCGGCGTAGGGGAGGGCGGCCACCGGGTGGTCGTCGGCCAGCCGGCGCAGCCGCGCCAGCAGGTCCGCGGCGGCGGTGCTCCCGGTGCCGGCGCGCGGTTCGGCGTCCGGTGGGTCGACGGTGTACTCGCCGGCGGCCATGGTCGCCAGCTCCTCCAGCAGCGCCGGGTCGACGGCGAGGGTGACCGGCACCGCCGGCGCGCTGTCGCCGGGCGCCGCGGCCGGCACCCGCGTGAGCTGCTCCAGGGTGGCGAGCGCCCGGTCCAGGCGGCCGCCGGGTGCGACCTGGCCGGCGAGGTCGTCATCGATGAAGGCGCCGCTGGTGCCCCGGTGCGGGCGGTCGGTCAGCGGCCAGAGCCAGGCGACGGTCGTGCGGGTGGTCCGCTCCGGTGGCTGGGCGACCAGCCAGGTGGAGAGGTCCCCGACCCGCTCGGTGAAGCCGTCCGCGCGGGTGCCGTTGACGTTCACCAGCACCCGGTAGACGCCGTCGGCGTCCAGTCGCAGCTCCTCGGCGGGGGTGACGAAGGAGAAGGGCTGGGTCTCCCCCGGTTCCAGCTCCCCGTCCAGCTGCTGGAACCGGGCCACGACGTTGGTGACGTCGTCCGGGTCGTCGGCCGCGTCGGCCAGCTCGGCCCGGCTGGTGAGCACCTCGCCGCGCTGCAGCCGCACGGCCAGGTCCGACCAGGTCTCGTCGCTGGTGTTCTCCAGCGTCCCGCTCACCTCGACGGACGCGCCCGGCACGACCGTCCGCGGCTCGATCCGGTCGACGTCGACCACGACCGGCCGGTCGGTGGCCGGCTCCGCGGCCGGGGCGGCGGCCGCGGGGGGCGCGAGCAGGCCGCCCACCACCGCCAGCAGCCCGGTGAGGACGCCGGCGCGCCGGAGGGGGCGGCAGGAGCGGTGGCCGTCGGCGCGGCCGGCGGCCCGCCGGTTCACGCGCTGTCGGCCAGCAGGCCCGGGGCCCGCTCGACGAGGGCCCGCTCGTCGGCGTAGGCCAGCCGGCTCCGCAGCTCGGTCAGGGGCACCCAGGCGACCTCGGTGACCTCCACGTCGGCATCGGACAGCGCACCGCCGACGGCCCGCAGCAGGAAGTGGTGCACGGTCTTGTGCACGCGCCGCCCCTCGGCGACGAACCAGAAGTCGATGATGCCCAGCGGGGCGACCACCTCGCCGAGGATGCCGGTCTCCTCGGCGACCTCGCGGACGGCGGTGTCGGCCGGCGTCTCACCCTGCTCGATGTGCCCCTTGGGCAGGGACCACAGCAGGCGACCGCGGCGGTCGGTGCGGCCGATCAGGGCCGCGCGCGGGCCGGTGACGTCGTCGGCGACCACCAGACCCCCCGCCGAGGTCTCGTCGACCCGGCGCAGCCGGCGGCCGGGGCGCTGTCGCCCGCCCGTCCCAGCCATGTCAGGAGGGTAGCGCGCGCGGGAGTCCCCGCCCGGTCGGCACTACCCTCGACCGTCGTGTCCGCGCAGCCCCCGCCCCGTCGTCCGAGCGAGCCCGTGCCCCCGGCGGTCCAGGAGACCGTGCGGGCGCTGGTCGACGTCACCCCGGTGCTGGCCGAGCTGGGTCGCCGGTTCACCGCCGCCGGCTTCTCCGTGCACCTCGTGGGCGGGTCGGTGCGCGACGCGCTGCTCGCCGCCGGATCGGGTGCACCGGTCCCACCCGGCGACCTGGACGTCACCACCGACGCCCGTCCGGAGCAGACCCTCGAGGTGATCCGGGGCTGGGCCGGTTCCACGTGGAACGCCGGGATCGCCTTCGGCACGGTGGGCGCGGAGATCCGCGGCCAGCGGGTGGAGATCACCACCTTCCGGGCGGACCGGTACGACCGGGAGTCCCGCAACCCCGAGGTCGCCTGGGGGACGTCGCTGGTCGACGACCTCGCCCGGCGGGACTTCACGGTGAACGCGATGGCCGTCTCGCTCGGCCCCGACCGCACGGTCACCGACCCCTTCGGCGGGCTGGGCGACCTGCTGGCCCGGCGGCTGCGCACCCCGGGCGCGGCGGCCGACTCCTTCGCCGACGACCCGCTGCGGATGCTGCGCGCGGTGCGGTTCGTCGCCCAGCTCGGGCTGACCCCCGACGACGAGGTCGTCCGGGCGATGACCGACATGCACCGGGAGCTGGGCCGGATCACCGCCGAGCGGGTGCAGCACGAGCTGTCGCGCACCCTCCTCAACGACTCCCCGGCAGCGGCGCTGGACCTCTTCGTCTCCACCGGCCTGGCCGACGTCGTGCTGCCCGAGCTCTCCGCGCTGCGCATGGAGATCGACGAGCACCACCAGCACAAGGACGTCTACGCGCACTCGCTGACCGTGCTGGACCAGGCGATCGCGCTGGAGAAGGCGGACCCGGCGGTGCCGGGCGCGGACCTGGTGCTGCGGCTCGCCGCGCTGCTGCACGACGTCGGCAAGCCGGCGACCCGCCGGCACGAGCCCGGCGGCCGGGTCTCCTTCCACCACCACGAGGTGGTCGGCGCCAAGCTGGTGCGCAAGCGGCTCACCGCGCTCAAGTACCCGAAGGACGTCGTCGAGGCGGTCTCCCGGCTGACGTTCCTGCACCTGCGCTTCCACGGCTACGGCCGCGGGGAGTGGACCGACTCCGCCGTCCGCCGCTACGTCACCGACGCCGGTGACCTGCTCCCCCGGCTGCACAAGCTGGTGCGGTCCGACTGCACCACGCGCAACCGGCGGCGTGCCGCGGCCCTGTCGGCGACCTACGACTCGCTCGAGGCGCGGATCGCGGAGCTGGCCGAGCAGGAGAACCTCTCGCGGATCCGTCCCGACCTCGACGGCAACCGGATCATGGCGCTGCTGGGCATCGAGCCCGGCCCGGAGGTCGGCCAGGCCTGGCGGTTCCTCAAGGAGCTCCGGCTGGAGCGCGGGCCGCTGGACCCCGCCGAGGCGGAGGCCGAGCTGCTCAGCTGGTGGCGTTCCCGCTCGTAGCCGGCTGCGGGTCCCGGCCGAGCTCGGGCCCTCGGCGGGCGCCGGGCAGCGGCTGCTGCGGGTGGAGGGTGTCCGACACCCGGCGCTGGCGGACGGCGCACCAGCGGGCGAACGCCCCCGCGGTGAGCAGGTAGCCGGACCCGACCCCGGCCAGGGCCGCCCAGCTCATCCCGGACGCGGGCAGCAGGAACGCGCCGGCCATCAGGGAGAGCACGAAGGTGACGTTGAACAGGGTGTCGTAGACGGCGAACACCCGGCCGCGGAAGTCGTCGTCGATCGACTCCTGCAGGGTGGTGTCCACGCAGATCTTCACCGCCTGGGCGACGAACCCGAGGGTGAACACCGCCGCCACCGTCGCCGCGGGTGCGAACAGCCCGCCGAGCACCAGCTGACCGGTGCCACCGACGGCCAGCATCAGGGTGATCCAGCGCGCCTTGCCCATCCGCTGCACCGCCACCGGTGTGACCACCGCGGCGAGCAGCGTGCCCACCGCGCCGAACGCCAGCACCTGCCCCAGCCCGGCGAGCCCGCCGGGGAACAGCCGGCTGCCGTCGGTGAAGGTGTTGCGGTACAGCAGCAGGACCACCAGCGTCAGCAGCCCGTAGAACAACCGGTGCACGGCCATCACGGTCAGCACCGCGGTCGCCGGCGGGTGGGCGAGCACGTGCCGGGCGCCGCTGACCATCCCGTGCAGCACGTCCCGCGCTCCGGCGCGGTCCTGCACGGTGTCGTGGTCGGGGCCCAGGTGCCCGCGGGTGAAGCCGGCGACCACCGCAGACGCGGCCAGGTAGGGCAGGGCGGCGCCGGCGGCGAGCAGCGCGTAGCCGCCGTTCGCGGAGCCGGCCAGGGCGCTCGCCACGATCGCGGACCCGCCGCCGAGCACCGCGGCGACCGCACCCGAGGTGGTCGAGAGCGCATTGGCCGACACCAGCGTGGGCTCGTCGGCGGTGTGCGGCAGCCCCGCGGACAGCGCCGACAGCACGAACCGGTTCACCGAGATGACCAGCAGGCCCGCGGTGTAGAACGCGGGCCCGGCCACCCCGGCGAGGATCAGCCCGGCGACGACGGCCACCAGCCCGGCCCGCAGGACGTTCGCCAGCAGCAGCACCTGCCGCCGGCTCCAGCGGTCCAGCCAGACGCCGGCGAAGGGGCCGACCAGCGAGTACGGCAGCAGCAGGACGGCGAACCCGGCCGCGACGTCGACCGGGTCGGCCGCGCGCGAGGGGTTGAACAGCACGGTGCCGGCCAGTGCGGCCTGGAACACCCCGTCGCCGAACTGGCCGGACAGCCGGGTCAGCAGCAGTCGGCGGAAGTCGGGGCGGCGGAGCAGGGAACGCACGGTCCCCGCTCCCTGTCGCACGTACCCCACGGTACGTCGCCCGGCGCAACGACAGCCCACCCCTCACGTCCGTCGCTGATGCACACTGGGAGGCGATGAACCCGGTGCCCGCCTCTCCTGATCCCGAGCGCCGTCCCGCCGCCTCCCCGGCCGCCGGACGCCGCCGGGGAGCTGCCGTGCCGGCCCTCTCGGTCGGGTGCCTCGACGACGTCCGACCGGGGTCGCTGCTGGTGGCCATGCCGGCGCTGACCGACCCCACGTTCGCCGGCGCGGTCGTCTACGTGCTCGACCACTCCGACACGGGCACGCTCGGCGTCGTCCTCGGCCGGCCCAGCGAGGTGCGGATCGACGACGTGCTGCCCGGGTGGTCGGAGGTGGCGGTGGAGCCGGGGGTCTTCCACATCGGCGGGCCCTGTGAGACCGACACCGCGCTGTGCCTGGGCAGCTGGGCCGGTGACGCGCCACCCGCGGAGGGCAGCGGGCTGCGTCCGGTGGCCGGTGCGGTGCACCTGGTCGACCTGGACGCCGACCCCGCCCCGCTGGCCGGGCAGCTGGACGGTGTGCGGGTGTTCGCCGGGTACGCCGGCTGGTCGTCCGGGCAGCTGGCCACCGAGCTGGCCGAGGGCGCCTGGGCGTGCGTCGCCGGGAGCCCGGCCGACGTGCTCACCGCGGCGGCGGGGCCGGAGCTGTGGCGGGCGGTGCTGCGCCGGCAGACCGGCCGGTTGGCGGTGCTCTCGACGGCACCGGCCGATCCGTCGGCCAACTGACCGATCCGCCCGCGTGTCGCCTCCCGGCCCGGGCCGGGTTCTGGTACGAAGGGACCTGCGGGAGGGGGCGGCCTGGGGAAGAGGCCGCCCCCTCCCGTTCTGTCTGCTAGACGCCCAGCTCGGCGGCGATCTCCGGGTGCTCCTCGGCGTCGAGGGTCTCCTCGTCCGAGGGCAGCGAGATGTCCCGCGGGCCGTGGTCGGACAGCGTGATGGTCACGTCGAACTCCTGGTCGGTGATCCGGCCGACGTACTGGACCAGCAGCTCGCTGTCGGCGGCCACTGCGACCGTCGTCCCCTGGCCGTTGTCGAAGCGGGAGGCCAGCTCCCCGTCGATGAGCTCGCTGCCCTGCCAGGTGTAGCCGGAGAACGACCGCGGGTCCTGCTCCTGCTCGCTGGCCAGCCGCAGCAGCATCGTCACCAGGACGTCGACCAGCGAGGCGTTGCCGTCGGTGGTCCCCGCGCTCAGGGGCCGGCGCACGTAGGAGGCCTCGGGCAGGTCAGCAGCGCTGAGCGCCCCGTCGAGCCCGGGGACGTCGCCGAACCAGAGCGCCTCGTCGGTGAAGAACAGGGTGCGCGCGTCGTCCGGGCGGCCGTCGTCGAAGGCGGTGATCGCCTGGGCCCGCCCGGCGGGCTGGCTGAAGTCGACCTCGCCGGTGAGCGTCAGCACCGCACCCTCGGCGTAGGGCGCGGTGACCACGAAGTCCGCGCCGCCCTCCTCGACGTTGCGGGCCAGCAGCTCGGCCAGCACCGCCGACTCCGCGTCGCTCACCGGGTCGCCGGGCGGCCGGGGGGTGTCGGAGTCCGACGAGCACCCGGCGAGCAAGGCCAGCACGAGACCGACGACGAACGCCCGCAGCAGCACCAGCGGACGGCGGGGGGAGGGCATGGCCGTCAGCGTAGGAGGAACGGCCGAGGGACCCGGGCACACAGCCCGGGCCCCTCGTGATGCCGTGGTCCTCCGTCAGTCGCCGCGGATGAAGGCCTCGACGGCGTCGCGGGCCTCGCTGTCGCTGTACTGCACCGGCGGGCTCTTCATGAAGTAGGACGACGCGGACAGGATCGGACCACCGATGCCGCGGTCCTTGGCGATCTTCGCCGCGCGGACGGCGTCGATGATGATCCCGGCGGAGTTCGGGGAGTCCCAGACCTCGAGCTTGTACTCCAGGTTCAGCGGGACGTCGCCGAACGCGCGGCCCTCGAGCCGTACGTAGGCCCACTTGCGGTCCGACAGCCACGGCACGTGGTCCGAGGGGCCGATGTGCACGTTGTCCTTGCCCATGTCCCGGTCGACCTGGCTGGTGACGGCCTGGGTCTTGGAGATCTTCTTGGACTCCAGGCGCTCGCGCTCGAGCATGTTCTTGAAGTCCATGTTGCCGCCGACGTTGAGCTGCATCGTGCGGTCCAGCTGCACGCCGCGGTCCTCGAACAGCTTGGCCAGCACCCGGTGGGTGATGGTGGCGCCGACCTGGCTCTTGATGTCGTCGCCGACGATCGGCACCCCGGCGGCGGTGAACTTGTCCGCCCACTCCTTCGTGCCGGCGATGAACACCGGCAGCGCGTTGACGAACGCGACGCCGGCGTCGATCGCGGCCTGGGCGTAGAACTCCGCGGCCTCCTGCGAACCGACCGGCAGGTAGCAGACCAGCACGTCGGCGCCGGACTCGCGCAGGGCGGCCACGACGTCGACCGGGGACTCGTCGGACTCCTCGATGGTCTCGCGGTAGTACTTGCCGAGGCCGTCGAGGGTGGTGCCCCGCTGCACGGTGACGCCCAGCGGCGGGACGTCGCAGATCTTGATCGTGTTGTTCTCGCTGGCGAAGACGGCCTCGGACAGGTCGCGACCGACCTTCTTGGCGTCGACGTCGAACGCCGCGACGAACTCGACGTCGGAGACGTGGTAGTCGCCGAACCGGACGTGCATCAGACCGGGGACCGAGGCGGTCTCGTCCGCGTCCTTGTAGTACTCGACGCCCTGGACGAGCGAGGCGGCGCAGTTGCCGACGCCGACGATGGCGACCTTGACCGAGGCCATGGACTGTCTCCCTCCGACGGACCCGATCCGGGCCCGGACGATGTGTGCTGACGAGGTGTGCGGGTGGTGCTGCTCAGGTGGTGGTGACGTCGGGCGGTGGGGTGGGCGTCTGCGCCGGTGGGGTCCGGGTGGGTGATTGCCCAGCCCGGGCGTTGTCGTCCCGCTCGCTGTCGATGAGCTCGGTGAGCCAGCGGACCTCACGGTCGACGGAGTCCAGCCCGTGGCGCTGCAGCTCGAGGGTGTAGCGGTCCAGCCGCTGCTGGGTGCGGCGCAGCGACTCCATGAGCCGGTCGCGCTGCCGCTCGACCGTGCGTCGGCGGCCCTCCAGGATCCGCAGCCGCACGTCGGCGGCGGTGTGCCGGAAGAAGGCGAGGTGGACGCCGAACCGGCCCTCGTCGTCGTAGGACTCCGGGCCCGCGGAGCTGAGCAGCTCGGCGAACCGCTCCTTGCCCTCGGCGGTGATCGAGTAGACGACCTTGCCGCGCCGGCCGGTCAGGGCCGGGGCGTCGGCGGGCAGCAGCGCCCGCGGGGTCGGCTCGTCGCTGGCGATGAGGCCGGCCGCGGCCATCCGCTTGAGCGCGGGGTAGAGCGAGCCGTAGGAGATGCTCCGCCGGCCGCCGAGCACCGCGGCGAGCTCCTTGCGCAGCTCGTAGCCGTGCATGGGGGACTGGTGGAGCAGCCCGAGGATGGCGAGTTCGAGCACGTCGCCTCCTCGTCGTCGCCGGTCGTTCACCGGATCGATGTATCGACACGATACATCGGGGTGCGCTGTCGCCCGCAACTCGAGAGCGGCTGGCGGAACGGCCCGGGGGGCCTCGACGATGCGTACATTGGCGCCGTGCCCGGACGACGGTCGGTGGTGGACTACGCGCTGCAGCGCCGTGCGGTCCTCGCCGCGGTCGCGGCCGGGCGGACCGGGCTGTTCGAGGTCTGCGACGCGAGCCCGTACCTGTCCCGGGCGGCGAAGTACCACGGGGAGGCGACCGAGGCGCCCTGCCCGATCTGCCGCCGGGCTCACCTGGCCCAGGTGAGCTACGTCTACGGCGAGGGGCTCGGCCCGGTCTCCGGACAGGCCAAGACCGGGCGAGAGCTGGCCCGGATGGACGCCGCCCAGGACGAGTTCTCCGTGTACACCGTCGAGGTCTGCCGCGGCTGCGGCTGGAACCACCTGGTGACCTCGTACGTGCTCGGTGCCGAGCCGGTTCCCGGCCGGGCACCCCGGCGCACCCGGCGCCGGGCCGCGACCGAGTAGTCACTCCCGCCCGCCCTGCCCGTCCGGCCCCACCTGTGGTGCGAGCCACCACCCGTGCACAGCTGGACGCGTCATCCTGGGGCGGGCCGGCACACCTGCCGCCGTCCACACACTCGAGGAAGGGGCCCGCGCGTGCCTCCCCACGACGAGACCGCCCGCGTCTCATCGGGTCCGGTCCGCCGTCCGCCGGCCGCCCGTGCCACCGCCGCCAGCGGCGGCAGCCGCAACCGCAGCACCCCCGCCCGCGGCGCCACCGGCGCTCCCCGTGGGGGGGGGGGGGGGGGGGGGGGGGGGGGGGGGGGGGGGGGGGGGGGGGGGGGGGGGGGGGGGGGGGGGGGGGGGGGGGGGGGGGGGGGGGCGGGGCGGGG